>NZ_AP018005.1:1200000-1500000 GCF_003966755.1 Candidatus Rickettsiella viridis | reverse complement strand
TGTTGGCTTTATCGCGAGAGAGATAGGCACCTATGGGAAAACCATTGGCTAGCGTTTTAGCCAAGGTTAACACGTCAGGCATAACGTCATGGTGTTGATAGGCAAACCAAGGGCCCGTACGGCAAAGTCCAGTTTGAATTTCATCCAAAATCATCAACCAATCATGTTGGTTGCAGAGTAGGCGGATTGTTTTTAGAAACTCAGTTGTTGCTGCTTGAATACCACCATCACCTTGAACAGGTTCAAGCATGATAGCGACGATGCTTTGTTGGTGTTGTTTTACAGCTGTTTTTAAGGCGGAGATATCATTAAAAGGGATATGGATAAATCGCTCTACTAAAGGCTCGAAACCTATTTGTAAGCGTTCACTGCCAGATGCGCTGAGTGTGGCCATGGTTCGACCATGAAAGCTATTTTTCATGCAAATAACGATTGGTTCCGCAATATTTTTTTTTCGCGCATACAGGCGAGCCATTTTTATAGCGGCTTCATTGGCTTCAGCGCCTGAGTTGGCATAAAAAACCTGATCCATTCCCGACGTGCGTGCTAAAGCGCTAGCGAGCGTTTCTTGTTCAGGAATTTGATAGGTATTAGAGACATGAATCAATTTTCCAGCTTGCTCACAGAAGGTTTTGGTCACAGCGGGATGTGAGTGGCCTAAACCACAGACGGCAATTCCTGCTAAGGCATCTAAGTATTTTTCACCGTCTTTATCCCATAGCCAAACTCCTTGGCCTCGTTCAAAGGCGATCGCTAGGCGATTGGGATAAATCGGCATTAAGTTAGAAGTGGAATGTTGGGGGTTGTTTGAGTTCATTATTTGCCGAAGTTTTTGCTAGCAAAGTCCCAATCCACTAATTCCCAGAATTTTTCTAAGTATTTGGGACGGGCGTTACGGTAATCAATGTAGTAAGCATGTTCCCAGACGTCACAGGTCATTAAACAGATTTTTCCATCCTTAAAAGGGGTAGCGGCATTACTAGTGGTTTGAATGCTCAGACCCTGGCCGTCTTTAATTAACCAGGCCCATCCGGAGCCAAATTGAGCAACAGCGGCTTTATTAAAAGCTTCTTTGAATTTTTCAAAGGATCCAAATGTTTTATCTATATCGCTAGCTAATGCACCATGCGGTTTATTTTTTGTACTTTCAGGTGTCATGCTGTGCCAATAGAAAGTATGATTCCATATTTGGGCTGCATTATTGAAGATAGGGCCTGCGGGGGCTTTTTTTATAATATCTTCCAGGGATAGTTCAGCAAACTCAGTGCCTGGAATGAGTTCGTTGAGTTTATCCACATAAGCTTTATGATGTTTGCCGTAGTGATATTCTAAAGTTTCTTTAGAAAGTGTGGGCGCTAGGGCATCTAAGCTATAGGGTAGGGTGGGTAGTTCGTGTTTCATGTGCGAGATCCTCGTTTATTTTTAAAAACGCTAAAATTGCTTGCGTGATTTTAAAATCCGAGTGATCATAAGGCAAGCTTTATATGCGCTTCGTACTTGGGGCATGAAGTTTTTAATAATGTAATCAATAATGGTTGACCAGAGCTTTTGAGGCAATAATGGAAAGTAAAACACAAAATACCTTAGAAATGATTAAGCAGCAGCTTGCTGAATATACGCTTATTTTATATATGAAAGGGACGCCCGACCATCCGCGTTGTGGTTTTTCAGCACGCGTAGTGCAAGCGCTAAAGGCGTGTGGGACAAAATTTGCACACGTTAATATCTTGGAAAATAATGATCTTCGTGAGGAGTTAAAACGCTATTCACAGTGGCCGACGTTTCCGCAACTGTATTATAAGGGTGAGCTGATCGGGGGTTGCGATGTCATTGAGCAACTCTATAAAACAGGTGAGTTGCAGAAAAAAATATCAGAAACTTGATTTTAATAGATTTGCCATCTATTTTCTTGTAATTGGCAAGGTTTCTTTTTAAGCATTAGATTAACGTGATGTTTTTACAAAAAACCATTGACACCAGTCGTTGTGTTAGGTATAAAACGCAATAGTATATCTAATGCTTGATATGCAGCAATTTTCAGCAAAAATAACAAAATCTTGTGCCTGCCAAATAGCTGAAAAATCAAAAAAATAATAAAGTATATAAGGTTCTGGTAACCCGCTAAGCAAGTTTATTGTTTAGAGTTTGCGAAACAGTTAATTAAAAGAATGTATAGCGGTACCAAGACCAGGGTTGTTTAATTTTCGCCGATATCGCCTTGACAGGCAGGAATGGAAATTAAACAGCCTTGGTAGGGAATAACAAGCGATAAAGGCCGTGTTTGAATTATTTTTATGAATGCCGCCTATTCCAATTTTATCGGTGGGTTGCAGATATAAAATTAAGTTTAATGTTAAGTAGATAACCTATTAAGGAGATGGATGAGTATGAAACTCAAGACGATAGTTGCTTCACTCGTAGCACTTGGGCTTAGCGCACCTGTTTTGGCAGCGCCGTATTATATGGACACTTCGTATCAGTTAGATGTGATGCGCGACCAAGCAAATAAAGCAGATCTGATACTTGATCAAAATCAACCTGGTGGATTTGATCAGCCTTGCGGTTGGACTTGTAGAATTAACCTCAGTGGTTGGATAAACACAGATGCTTATCTTCCTAACCGCCCACCGGTTTTTTTAACGTTTAACCCAGCTTTTGTTCCCACTACGGCGGTTGCTGATCCTGGTAATTTGATCATGGTTCCTTCTTCGGGTCGAGCCAGTGATTTATTATTGAATAATGCTAATTTATTCGTTGATGCCCGCGTTAATAACTGGGTAACAGCGATGATGTCCTTAGTTTATTCTTCATTGACTGGTGTACCAGGTTCTAATGGCGTTTATAATATTGCTAATTCGCTATTTGTATACCATCCCGTTAACCGGACCAATCTAGATACAGCCTATGCGACCATCGGTAACTTCCAAGCTTCACCGATTTATCTTCGTGTCGGTAAAGAATACGTACCGTTTGGTCAGTATGATCCTTATGCGTTTGTACAAAGCGAAAACCCAACCCAGTTGTTTACTGAAATTAATCAAACTGTCGCTCAATTAGGGTTTGTTATGCCGAATGGTTTCTATGGTTCGGCTTATACTTTTGCGGGTAATCCTAAGTTAAGTGACGGTGGTTCTACACGCCGTATTCAAAACGGTGGTGTTGACATAGGGTTTGGTTTGAAATTGTTGAGTACTAAAATTAATGTAGATGCAGGTTGGATTGCTAACATTGCAGATTCTAATTTATTATCTTCCTATTATCTCAACTCCCTCGTAACAGGCGCAAGCGTACCAGGGTTACCTAATCAAAAGGTTCCTGCTTGGGATGTGAACGCTGATATGGCATTTGGACCTTTTGATGTGAATGGTCATTATGTTGCTACAACGCGCAGTTTAGCTAATCCTGTGTTTATCAATGGCTCGACGCCTTCAGGACAAACAGTTGTACCTGGTTTCTTAGGCAAACCTAATGTCTGGGGCTTAGAAGCCGGATTGACTTTCCCTGTGAAAGCACATCAATCACGTGTGGCTTTAGGTTGGCAGCAAACAACCCATTTAGCGACTTTCTTACCTAAGAAACGTATCTATATAGATTATTTGGTCAATATGGCTAAATGGTTTGATATGGGTGTTGCTGTTGTTCAAGACAGAGATTACAATGTAGGTGAAGGCGCTATTCTTGACGCCGACGGGGCTTTAGTGCATCTAGGAGCCACGAATGGTAAATCTACCTTCGGTCAATTACGTGCCAGCATTAAATTTGCTTAAACTAAATAATTAAATACGTTTATCTTCAAAGCCCACTAAAGTGGGCTTTTTTGTGCGTAACAGAGTATAAATTTAAGTAGGCGAATAGGATCGAATCATATAAAATTAAACAGTAGATTTATAAAGGTATGTCATGCTTCGCCAATTGAATATTTCCACCTATAAAATTTCGCCTGAACAAGTAAAAAACACGTTTCGTCGATTTGGTCCCTATGGTCCTGTTTACCAAGTTATAGGCATTAGTCGGGAATCAAATGAAGGTGAGATATTAATGAATATCCATATTTTTGAGACAAAGGAAAACTTAGAATATCCTTTTTCGCATATTTTAAACGATCCGTTGGAGTAACGTATTAATGTATGCACTGGCTTTTGATTTAATTGTATCGGATACCAATAAATATCATCCTAAAGGCGTTTCTCAAGCCTATAACGACATAGCGAATACATTAAATCAATTTGGGTTCAAGTGGGCGCAAGGTAGTTTGTATGTGAATGATAATGAAGATATGTCGAATTTATTTGAAGCAGTTTTTCAGTTGAGGTCATTGTCTTGGTTTCCTAAAGCAGTAAGAGATATTCGAGCATTTAAAATAGAGCAGTGGTCTGATTTCACTAAAATAATAAACAAGGGATCTGTTCGTATTCCTTCTTCTTTAGAGACAGTTTAACTAAGCTAATATGTTCGAATTATTTTTTTTCCCAGAAACCTGGATAAGCCTACTTACCTTAACCGCCTTAGAAATCGTTCTTGGAATTGACAACCTAGTTTTTATTTCCTTAATAACCAATAGGTTGCCTGTTCCGCAGCAGAAATTTGCCCGGCAATTTGGTTTAATATTGGCGTGTCTAACACGCCTCTTATTGTTAGCCACCATTACATGGATGACCCGATTTACCAACCCCCTTTTTACGCTTGCGGGACACACTTTTTCAGGGCGAGATCTGATATTAATTGCTGGTGGGGTGTTTTTATTGGCAAAGGGGACGAGCGAGCTTCATTTAAATGTCAGTTCAATCGATGAAAAAGCGGGTGCACTGCGGCGATTTTCACGGTTTTCGTTCGTTATTATCCAAATCATGCTGCTGGATATTATTTTTTCTTTAGATAGTGTGATTACTGCCGTAGGAATGGCGCAGGAATTTATAGTGATGGCGCTCGCTATTATCATAGCGATTACCTTGATGATTTGGGCCAGTGGACCATTGAGCCAATTTATTAATACCTACCCGAGCTTAAAAATTCTTGGTTTAAGTTTTCTATTACTGATAGGACTGGTATTGGTGGCGGATGGTTTTGGGTTACATGTACCCAGAGGATATCTCTACTTTGCCATTGCCTTTTCAGTCTTTGTAGAATGGTTGAACATTTTGGCTGCCCGTTGGCGGAAAAGAATAAACAAGTGACCCATTAATGGAAAATAAGCTTGCATTACCTTGTTTTTTTTGATAAATAGGAGACCCACTGCTTATTCCAAATAATAAGGTCTTTGTATGTCAAGCAAAAAGTATAAATTAACAGCACTGGCAGCAAGTGTTTGTTGGTTAGGATTACAGGGAAATGTCGCTTTAGCGGCTGATCAGACAACGAATAATGATCAACTCGTTAGAAAATTGGCGGCGCGTACCCAAGCTTTAGAGTCACAGATACAGCATCTCCAAGGTCAGGTGGCTACACTCAAGAAGAAACCGTCTCAAAGAAGAGTGGCGGGCCAGCCTCAGCCATTACAACAGCCTGATGTTAAGGTTATCGCGGATCCTAATCACCCTGTCTTTATTTTAGGTACCCCGGTGGTTAGTTCTCCTTATATTGGGATCAATTCGGAATATAATGCATCCGATTTGGTGGTCAACCAGCCTTACGTCAATGAAGATCTTTACTTGCTTCAACAACGCAAGCAGCTTTGGAACTACCTACATCCAGAAGGTAATCATCCCTGGTCTAATACCCCTATTATTAATCTGAGTGGTAAGGTTGAAGCGCAAGTTATTCATGCGGATGATTTTGGTGGAAACTTCCACAATGGATCGATAAACGATATTGATCTGACGGGTATTGAGCTTGATACCGAAATTTTAGTGAATAAATGGGTGACGGGTCTTATTGCATTTGTCTATGACAACAGCCCGCCTTCTACATCGCCACGCCGTATCGATAATTCAAATGTGTTTTTAGAGCGTGGATTTTTGACCGTTGGAAATCTGGCTGAATTCCCAGTATACGGAACTATTGGTCAGTTCTATATGCCATTTGGTCAATATTCATCAGCGATGATCAGCGATCCATTTACAAAAACCTTAGGTAGAACGAAAGCAAGAGCAATTTCTATCGGTTTCTCTAAGGAATTGAATGCGGAAAATAATTTGAATTTAGCTGCTTTTGTGTTTAGAGGTCCTACCCGGACTTCGATAGGGAATAATGGGTTGCATAATTATGGTGCAAATGTTGATTATACTTTCAAAAAACCTAAATGGAGTCTGGATTTAGCCGGTAGTTATATTCGTAGCATTGCTGATGCAGTGGGTATGCAACATAACGGCAACTCTGGAAATAATACCTTTAATGGATTTGCCACCAATGACGGAACAGAAGTACTTAACCCGGTGGGCGGTTTAGATGGACGTGGTACATTATCCGTAGGCCCCGTTAGCTTAACGGCTGAATACGTTACGGCGGCAAGCACATTTTCTGCATCAACGTTATCATTTAATCAGAAAGGTGCTAAACCCTCTGCGTTCCATACAGAAGTTGCTTATAAGTTTGCTGCTTGGGACAAGCCAAGTGCATTTATTGTTGGTTATGACCACTCTAAAGATGCCTTAGCACTGTTGATTCCTCAAAAGCGTTATAGTGCAACGGCAAGTACCTCTATTTGGAAGGACACCATCGAAAGTATCGAGTTCCGCCATGACATCGATTATAAAACAACCGATGTAGCGACAGGCAGCACAGGCTTGAATCCTATTACCGGTACCGGCAATAGTGGAAATACGGTTACATTCCAGATAGGTCTATACTTCTAACCTTTATAAACTTTTATTTAGGTTTTCAATAAAAAAGGGGCATGACTTCCGTGCCCCTTTTTGTTATGTTAATAGCATGAAAAACATGCGAAAGCGTCGTATTTTGTTAGGTATTACTGGTAGTATCGCAGCCTACAAAATCCCGGATTTAATCCGAAAACTCAAAGAACAAGACTATGAAGTCAGGGTAGTATTAACCGCTGGCGGCAGAGCTTTTGTAACACCCCTTACGCTCCAAGCTGTTTCGCAACATAAAGTTTATGAGCAACTCATGGACTCCGAGGCAGAAGCTGCCATGAGTCATATTGAGCTAGCACGTTGGCCAGATTGTATTTTAATTGCGCCTGCTACAGCGAATTTCCTTGCTAAATTGGCCTATGGTTTTGCAGATGATTTGCTGAGCACTCTTTGTTTGGCATCTCACGCAAAAATCGTTGTAGCGCCGGCTATGAATCAAGCCATGTGGGCCAATGTGGCGACACAGGCTAATCTGCGTAAACTCAAAGAGCGAGAATGTTTATTTCTAGGGCCCGCAGAAGGTAGTCAAGCTTGTGGCGATGTTGGCTTGGGCCGCATGCTAGAACCTGCAGAGATTGTAAGAAGTTTGGCGAATGTGTTTTTAGCTCCTTTTTTAAAAGACCAGCATATTTTGATAACAGCAGGCCCTACACAAGAGCCCATTGATCCTATTCGTTACTTATCTAATCGTAGCTCAGGTAAGATGGGTTTTGCTTTAGCGCAAGCTGCTATCGATGCTGGTGCAAGCGTTACACTGATTAGTGGTCCTGTTGCTTTAAAACCACCTGAAAAATGCAAATTTATTGCGGTTAAAACAGCGGCAGAAATGCAGGGAGCTGTTCAAGCGCAAATCGTTAAAAAGGATGTTTTTATTAGTACCGCTGCCATAGTGGATTATCACGTAGCCGAACCTTGCTTGCAAAAAATTAAAAAGATAGCGAATCATTTAACTTTAAATTTAAAATTAACTAACGATATTTTAGCAATGGTTGGCCAAATGGATGAACCTAAGCCGCTTATCGTTGGTTTTTCTGCTGAAACAGCGGACATATTCCGTTTTGCTGAAGAGAAGCGTTTAAGAAAAGGTGCTGATTTAATGGTCGTGAATGACGTCAGCCAAAGTGATATTGGTTTCGATAGTGATGAAAATGCAGTTACTATTTTATCTAAAGAACCGCCTATTTATTTAGAAAAGGCACCTAAAAGACTGATTGCACAGCGATTATTAGAAACTATTGAACAGCATTTAACAAAAAAAAACTAGTTGTTGAGATGTTGTGATGATCGCCTGGACTCGTTATGGCGATTGCCACGCTGCGGTCGCAATAACAGCGGAGCGTTTAACAATCCAGTGAAAGGCCTTATTTTTGGTTTGCTACGACATTTACTTTGTTTGAGTTTTGTCATGACGAATTCATGCCCACTATTTGATGATAATGAACCTTACACCCGCACGTGACAACACATTAACTAATAATTCATTTTTACTTTCTTTTGCGATTTTTTGTAATTGTTCGACATTAATGACAATGACTTGATTGGCAGATGTTATTACATCGCCGGGACGGATACCGGCATGCCAAGCCATGCTGTCTTCGTCAATATTAATCACTTCAACGCCGATCAGATGCCCTTGACCTGTAACGGTTTGGTCAAAGTTACGTAGCACCATTCCGTAGAGGAAGGGATTATCGCATTCAGCGGCTTGTTTATATTGTTTAGGATCCTTCAGTTTCAATTCAGTATTGATTGTTTTTCCTTTTCGTAACAGTCTTATGCTGACTTTATCATCGACTCTTAACATGCCAACAATATTTTTTACTTGACCCGCATTATGGATGGTTATGTTATTGATTGATTGAATAATATCTCCAGTTTGTATGCCCGCAGTTGTGGCAGGAGAGTAGGCAGGTACTTGAGTGACTAAAGCACCGTCTGTACTCGAAGGAAGATGAAATGCATTTGCTAGGGCGGGTGTTAGATCTTGAACTAAAACACCCATCAATCCACGACGTACCGAACCATATTCAGCTAATTGTTGCATAACACCGTGTGCCATATTAACGGGGATAGCAAAACCAATACCAATATTACCCGCATTGGTGTTTGATGCGAGTATAGCGGTATTGATCCCGATTAATTCACCTTTTAAGTTAATTAAAGCACCGCCTGAATTACCTGGATTAATCGGCGCATCGGTTTGAATAAAGTTTTCATAACCCTCTATACCTAAGCCCGTGCGTTGTAATGCACTAACAATACCTGATGTAACTGTTTGATTGAGGCCAAAAGGATTTCCAATTGCAGCAACAAAGTCGCCTACTTTTAAATTATCTGAGTTTCCCAATGGGATTTGGGTTAAGTGGTCTGGTGTGATAATGAGTAAAGCAATATCGGAAGCGGGATCAGCGCCTTTAAGCGTCGCTTTGAAGACACGGCCATCACCCAATGTGACGGTAATCGATTTAGCTTCATGAATAACGTGCGCATTCGTTAAAATATAACCTTTTTTGGCATCGATAATAACGCCCGAGCCCATGCTTTCAAAATGGCGTGGATAAGGGCGGCCAGGAATAGGTTGGGGCAATTGGTTAGGTGGAATATCGCCTTGCACAGAAACATTTACCACAGCGGGCATGATAGATTTTAATATTTGAGAAATGCTCGTATTATTAATTTGTTGGGCAACGCTGAAAGGCCAATTTGCAAAACAGGGAGCGTTAAATCCTATTATTAATAGTAAGCTTGCTAATAATCGGTATAATAATTTTTTCATAATTTTGTGTGGCTAAATAGCTAGCCGCTAAGCTTAGCGTATTTATTGGCCCTATTCCAATGAAATATGCTTGGGTCGTTGATTTTTATGCGTCAATATTCTTTATGGGATCATGTTATTTTAGGGCTAGATAAAGCCTTACAATCCGTTAATACGATACCCCTCGCAACACGCCCTAATCCAGCGGCTCATCTATCTGAAGCTGCCTTAAGTATCAGCGAACGTCGTCATGCGGCGGGGCTAATGCGTGTTAATCATGTTGGCGAAGTATGCGCGCAGGCGCTATATCAAGGCCAAGCACTGACAGCGCGTTCATCTAATATTCAGAAGAAATTACAAGAAGCAGCTCAGGAAGAAGCAGACCATTTGAAGTGGTGTGAACAGCGCCTAGAAGAATTAAAGGCACATCCTAGTTATTTAAATGCTTTTTGGTATAGCGGTGCACTATTGATGGGATTAATCGCAGGGTTATTAGGCGATAAAATAAGTCTAGGTTTTTTAGCAGAAACCGAACATCAAGTAGAAAGGCATTTAAATAAGCATTTACAACGTTTGCCGCTAAATGATAAAAAAAGTCGTGCTATTGTCGAACAAATGCGTTTAGAAGAAATTGAACATGCGACAACGGCGGAGCAATCCGGCGCTATCCCGTTACCGCTGCTTATTCAGTTTAGTATGCAAGGATTAGCAAAGTTTATGACATTAGTTGCCTATAAGATTTAAGAGATACATAAGAATGAATACCTTACACGCCGTTTATAAAATATTACTACAGGGTTGTGTCATAAGAGCTTGCATTGCGCTTATCATAACGGGATTGCTTTGTTTTGGCCTACGTCTGTTGTATAAAAAAATGGTTCGGCGTTTTGACCAAGGTGCTTATTTTATAAGTAGTGCATCCGTAAAAGCACTTTATAAACCTTTAATCATTTTTGTTGCCGTGATAGGTGCGACTTATTCGTTTGAATGGCTTTGTTGGCACTGGGCATTAGAAGCGCAGCAGTTCCAATTATTTCGTCGCCTCGTTTTTATTGCGCTACTTGCGTGGTTCTTATGGCGTTTTGTTACATTTTATAGTGCGGCATTTCTTAAACGTAAAAATAAAACCGCGGATGCCACGCTTGTTCATGCACTAAGCCAAATTGCTAAGATAGCTATTGTCATTATTACTGCCTTGTCGTCATCTCAATTATTTGGCTTAAGCATTGCAGGTATACTAGCATTTGGTGGAATGGGCGGTATTCTTATTGGGTTCGCAGCTAAAGATCTTTTAGCGAATATTTTTGGTAGTTTAATGTTATTTCTAGATAGGCCTTTTGTGATAGGCGATCAAATTGTGTTACCCGCACTTAAAGTAGAAGGTCAAGTGCAAGCGATCGGTTGGCGTGTTTGTCGTTTGTTAGCGCCGGATGGCCGTCCTGTTTATATTCCCAATGCATTATTTTCTAATTTAGTGGTGGAAAATCGATCGCGAATGAAGCATCGACGTTTCTCGTGCACTATCAGTTTACGTTATCAAGATATAGAAAAAATCCCGGCGATTTTGCAAGCGATGCAATCGGTTTTACAAGAAAGTGCAGCGATTGATAAGGAACGCCCTATCACGGTTAATTTGAGTGAGTTAGCTCACTCATCGCTTAATATATCCGTTAATGCATTTACTAAATTGGTTAAGAGCGCTGATTTTTTAAAATTGCAACAAACACTTCATTTAAAGCTATTGGACTGCATTCATAGCCATGGCGCTAAGTGGGCTTTCCCGACCAATATTTGTTTGAATACACAAGAGTCTGAATTATCTGTACCCAAATAACATCACGAATCTACGTATGAAATTAAAGCTCAACATCATCGGCTGTGGTCGTTTAGGAAAAACACTGGCTTTTTTATTGAAAAAAACCAATCAGGTGTTTATTCAAGATATCTACAATTCCAGTATCAGTAGCTCAGAAAACGCGGTTGCTTTTATAGGGGAAGGAACCGCTTGCCATTCCTTAAAACAGTTTAGATCCGCTGATCTTTATTTAATTGCTACGCCAGATGACAGCATTGAAACGGCGTGCAAACAGTTAGTTGAGCAAGCCGCACCTAAATCCAGAAGTGTGGTTTTCCATGCGAGTGGTTTGCAGTCATCAGATAGCTTAGAGAGTATTAGAGCCACAGGCTGTTATACAGCGAGTGTACACCCCATCTTTAGTTTTTCTAATCCATTGAAGGATGTAGAAAACTTTGTGGGGACTTATTGCTCATTGGAAGGTGATGTACGGGCTTTAGCCGTAATATCGTCCTTAATCGCGGACATTGGCGCACAAGTATTTCTTCTAAGCAAAGAGTCCAAAGCGCTTTACCATGCGGCCTGTGTTCTTTCTTCTAACTATATAGTCACTTTATCGGCGATAGCAGAGGACTGTTATCAAAAAGCAGGGTTACCCTGCGATTTAGCTAAAGCCCTAGCCAATAGCCTGATGATGCAGTCTTTAAATAAGCTTAAAGACACAAGCGCTTCGAAAGCGTTGACAGGGCCTATTCAACGGGGTGATAAAGAAACATTGAAAAAACATCTGCACGTACTAAAGCCATTCGGTGAGTTGCAGCAGATGTATAAGAGTTTGGGTAAATCAACCGTACCACTGACTGAGCTAGTGCCTGAATTGAAAGAAGCACTAGTGCAGCTTTTGTCGTAGTGGATTTAAGCCGCAGAGGCTTCTGATTCAGCAGGGCTTAATTTGCGAATTCTAGCTAATAAGCGACTTTTATGTCTGGCCGCTTTATTTTTATGGATAAAGCCTCTTGTTGCCATACGGTCAATGATAGGAAGTGCTACTTGGTAAGCGGTGTCCGCTTCCGTTGCTTTTCCTGCTTCAATTGCTGTTACAACGCGTTTAATGTAGGTACGCATCATAGAGCGATAGCTCGCGTTATGTTGACGGCTTTTTTCAGCTTGTCGTACGCGTTTTTTTGCTTGTTTTGTGTTAGCCAATGTACTAGTCCCCGGATATATCAGTAATACGAAAAAACTACTCTGGTGAGCAACTCGCTAAGCGAGTTGCTCACGTCGAATTGCAATGAATTTTAGCACTAATCATGCCTTTATGCGGGATATTTGTCAATCAAGTTATTCTTCTGGGGTTTCATTTTCTTCGCCCTCCTGATCATTGCTGTCTTCATCCTGATGGCTTCTTTGAGGCGTTAAGGCGTTTTTATCAGCTTCTGGGGAAGGATCCAATGGCTCGCTAGGTTTTTCTTTGGATTGTGCTGCATTCGAGGGTTCAGCAGGAGTAGGAGAAGATATAGGTATTGCTTCTTGAGAAGTAATCGTGGGGATAGGTGAAGGGGGAATTAAATAGTGATCAAGAAGCCGACGAGCGATTTCTGCCGCCGGTGTTACACTATTTTGCACAATAATGGCGAGGGCTATTTTCGGCTCCTCAACGGGGGCAAAGGTGATAAATAGGGAATCATCCCGTAGTTTAGTAGCTATTGTTTTAGAGTCATAGCGCTCATTGTTTTTCATACTAAAAACTTGAGCAGTTCCTGTTTTTCCTGCCAAGGTATAGGGGGCACCAGGGAAAAAGCGTTCGGCAGTTCCGCCAGGAGCATTGACAACATGCTGCATAGCCGTACGGATAAAGCTTAAGATAGGTTTAGGTACATCGGTTATGGGCGCTAAGCGCTCAGGCTCTATAGACGTGATAGCACCGTTACCTGAGCGCCAGCTTAATACTACATGCGGTTTCCAGCGTTCTCCCCAGTTTGCGAGTGTGCTGACCGCATAGGCTAATTGCAGAGGCGTTACTAATAAATATCCTTGGCCAATACCGCAATTAAGGGTATCGCCGGGATACCAGGATTCCCCATAGGATTTTTTCTTCCACTCTGGAGTGGGTAATACACCACCACTTTCATCAGGCAGGTCGATGCCTATAGGTGAGCCAAAGTTAAATTGATGGAGGATACTGTCAATTCGATTAATACCCATTCGCATACTTAGATTATAGAAATAGATATCTGAAGAAACGGTTAATGCCTTGAGTAAATTGACATCACCATAGGAATGGCGGCGAAAATTGTGATAAATCCGTCCTTTACCATTAATTTGAAATTCGCCCGTATCATGAATCGTATAAGAGGGTGTAATGACATTATCCCTTAGGGCTTCAATGCTGATAAAAGGCTTAATTGTCGAGCCTGGATGATAGGCACCGCGTAAGGCTCGATTATATAAAGGGTTGCCTGGTGCATTTTTTAATGCATCATAATCTGTTTGTTTAATGCCGCTAACAAAGAGGTTCGGGTCAAAGCTAGGACTGCTGACAAAAGCTAAAATTTCCCCGTTACGTGGATCTAGCGCAACGACAGCCCCTTTCTGCTGGCCTAAAGCTCGTTGTGCTAATTCTTGTAGACCACTATCAATGGTTAATACGAGGCTTCTACCAGAAATAGGTTGAGTTTGTCTTAAAACACGTACGATTTGACCATGCACATTCGTTTCAACTTGCTGGTATCCTACTGTGCCATGCAATTGTGCTTCGTAATACTTTTCTACACCTGTTTTTCCGATAAAGTTGCTGGCACTATAGTTAACAGGGTCAACAGTTTGTAGTTCTTTCTCATTAATTCGGCCCATATAACCGACTATAGCGGCAAAAGCGTTGCCTCTTGGGTAATAACGAATCATTTCTGCTTGTATGCTAACGCCGGGAAAGCGATAACGCTCAATGGAAAATTTAGCAACTTCTTCTTCAGTTAATTTAACGCGCAGAGGGACGGGTTCAAAGCGATGATGTAAGCGCCGTTGGCGCTCAAATTGTTTGAGGTCCTCTGAGTCAATCTTGATAATTTTAGAGAGCGTAGTGATGGTTTCATCCATGTGGCTGACTAAATCAGGCGTAATAACAAGATTGAAAATTGGTTTATTCTCTGCCAGTAAAACACCGTTTCTGTCATAAATAAGGCCGCGATTAGGTTCAACGGGGATCAGGCCGAGCTGGTTCTGTCGAGCCAGGGTCGTATACAGGTTATGCTGAAAGAGTTGTAGATAAATTAAACGACCCAATAGGACAAGCGTTAAAAATCCTATTCCTATCAGAATGGCAAATGCCCTTCGCTTAAATAATCCGTGCTCCTGACGAGTGTTTTTAAACCTATTTATCGACTTGAGCATGAGATAATTTGGCCAGAGTAAGAGGTTATTTATAAGTTCTCTTTTGAAGGGGTGAATAGGCTCAATTTTTGATTAAGGGCCAATAAAACACTGTGTTTCAAAAGAGGTCTATAGTATGATTCTAACTGTATTTTGTCAGTAACGGTATCTTTGTAAGCCTTTTGACGAGTGAGCATTAAAAACCTCAATGGGGTGCTTCAAAGCTAAACTATCTAGAACTTAATTAGACTTTATAGAAAAGTAAAGAATTCCAATATTTTATGTCTTCTTCTCAAGAACTGTTTTTACGCGCTAAACAATTTATGCCCGGTGGCGTTAATTCGCCTGTACGTTCTTTTAAGGCGGTAGGTGGGACACCCCTGTTTTTTTCACATGCTAATCAAGCCTATCTGTTTGATGTACAAGGTAAATCCTATATTGATTATGTTGGATCATGGGGGGCATTAATTTTAGGACATGCTCCTGAAAACGTTGTTAAGGCTGTGCAGGAAGCCGCTGCAAAAGGTCTCAGCTTCGGTGCTTCTATTGCCGCAGAAGCGGATTTAGCAGAAAAGATTCGTACGCTAATGCCGAATTTAAAAAAAGTGCGACTGATGAATTCGGGCACAGAAGCAACCATGACAGCGGTACGTCTTGCACGTGGTTTTACCGGTCGTAAAAAAATCCTTAAATTTAATGGTTGTTACCACGGTCATGTAGATGCTTTATTAGTAAAAGCAGGGTCAGGACTTGCTAGTTTTTCAATACCGGATTCAGCGGGTATTCCTGAAGAAGTAGTAGAACAAACCTTAAGTGTTGATTTCAATAATCTTGAACAAGTTAACCAAATATTTTTACATCATGGTAAAGAAATTGCGGCGGTTATTGTAGAACCTATAGCAGGCAATATGGGGTGCCTATTACCTCTTTCAGGTTTTTTAGAAGGGTTACGTGAGTTATGTAATTACTATGGAAGTTTATTAATTTTTGATGAAGTAATCACCGGCTTTAGAGTCGCCCAAGGTGGAGCACAAGCGCTTTACGCGGTAAAACCTGATTTAACCACCTTAGGTAAAATTATTGGTGGGGGTTTACCTATTGGTGCATTGGGTGGGCGAAGCGACATTATGGATTGTCTTGCACCCGACGGATCTGTTTATCAAGCAGGGACGTTGTCCGGTAATCCTATTTCAGTAGCCGCCGGATTAGCCACTTTAGAAAGGCTGAGCGTACCCGATTTCTACAGCGACTTAAGTGCGATGACGCGCAGGCTTGTAGAAGGTTTATTACGTATCGCTAAAGAAATAGGAATTCCTTTGCAGGGGCATCACGTGGGTGGTTTATTTGGACTTTTCTTTACCGAGGAAAATGAAATTTATCAGTATGAACAAGTTGCACGATGCAACCCCTTATTATTTAAACAGTTTTTTCATGAAATGTTAGCAGAAGGCATTTATTTCGCCCCCTCACCTTTTGAATCCGGATTTGTTTCGAGTGCGCATAGTGAGGAAGAACTTTCTTTTACGTTAAATGCAGCAGAGAAAGTATTTACTAAGTTAAAAAAACAAATACTTGAACCTAGCCTTTCTTAAAACATTATTAATCTTAGGACTGTATAAGTTAAGTCATTCGGTGACAAAATTGCAAGAATAAAAACAATTTTGTAGAGGGATTAATTCAGAGTGAGTCGATTATAATCTTCACGAATAATTCTGAGGATATGCTGTCTGAAACTTCTCGTGAACATAACCCCGACTCACTTTGTCCCTGCCTTCTTACCACATCGCTTCTTTACAGCGGATACTGATTTGCTCGTCAACGCGTGCCGCTATTCAACCTTGCACTGTTAGCAGAAGGCTCTATTTGTGGCGTTGTTAGTAACGATACTGCTGCTGGGAGTTTGAAGAATTCCGGCGAAGCCGAGGTAGCTTTATTTCCTTGAAGATCCTCAGATAACAAAGTTGAATTAAGGCTATCGTCTGCCGATTTAACGGCATTGACGCCTTCAAGGTCTGTTGCATGAAAATTTTGCTTACCTTGAAAACCTAAGACTTCCCCTTCATGTATTACATAAGCTCGGTTAAAAACCGAAGTTTGATTGCTAAAGTTTTTTTGGTAAGAAACTAGAGTTCCTGGAATAATTGTTAAATTTTTCCCTATGGTTAAATTTTTCATATAGTATACAACAGACTTTTCTTGATTTTCCATTAAAATATTTTTAGATACCCTAACGTCATTAGTTGACGGGCCAATCAAAGCCTCTCTCATAATTACAATTAAGTGGGCATTTTCTCCATAAGTGCATTTTATTGTATTATAAATTTGCTCTATTCTATTTTTTAGAAACCCAAGTTTTGCTCTAGAGGAGAATTTAAATATTTTGGAATAGTCGATTTAAACTCTACTACATCTTTTATAAATACATTAGAGTCAATTGACACATAAATTATCGGTGTATCCATATCTTGTTCTTCTTTTAATTAATGTTCAAAAAATTATATTCTGCACAGACTAAAACAGGAGTTTCGAGTCTAAAATTTTAAGCTGAAGGACTTCCTTTTATTATGAACGAATTAGCTTAAGTGTTCCTTAGGGGCAACTCTATTAATTGAGTTAAAAGACGTATACTGATGGAATAAAAAAAGAAAAGGTCTAGAGATGAAATATCAAATGAACTTCTTTGATTTATCGAATCATTATGCAGAATTATCGTCTCAAGGAGACCCACTCGAGCGGTATGGACTGATGGTGCCTATTGTTCAGAACAAAAGACATGGCCTATTAAAGCCATATGATTAATCGAATCAAAAAATTTCCTTCGCACTCTGCCATTGGACGAGAAAATAGCCGGCGTTCGAAAGTGCGTAAACGGGTAGAACATATCTTTGGCTTTATGCAACATCCCATGAAAGGAAAATTCATTCGAACCATCGTTTTAGCCACGCTAGCTTAAAAATAGGGCTATAATCCTTTTAATCTTAATCTTCACCCAGCATAACGACTAGTAATTTTCCTGGATTGATATGTTTTTGAAAAGCATCACGTACTTGTTTAACGCTGACATTGTTAATTTTCTCTCGATAATCATCCAAGTAATTTAAAGGTAGTTCATAGAAGCCTATTTTTTCTAATTTAGCTAAAATAGCGGCATTATTTGCAATGCTGAGTGGGAAGCTGCCAATTAATGCTTGTTTAGCGGCAACTAATTCTTGTTCACTCGGTCCTTTTTCAATAAAGTTTTTTAAAGTGGCTTGTGTCACGGTAAGCGCAGTAGATGCTTGGCTTTTACGGGTTTGTAACCCGATGAGAAAGGGACCGCCTGCTTGTAGTGTATTAAAGCTGCTGCTTATTCCGTAACAAAGTCCTCGTTTGTTTCTTACTTCTGTAAAAAGTTGTGAGGTCAATATGCCACCACCTAAAATTTGATTACCTATTAACAATGGAAAATAATCCGGATCTTTCAATGTGATGCCGAGTTGTCCTAAGAGGATGGTTGATTGTTGAGAGGGGTAATGAATTTTGTAATGTTGATTGCTTAATTGAGAGTTAGGTTTAGCTAAGGGTATTACTTTTCTGCCTCGTGGCAGGGCTGATGAGAGTTGATCAGCCAGGTTAATAGCTTTTTCTTTTGTAATATTTCCAACAATCGCTATCATCGCGTTTTGAGCAACATAATAACGTTGATAAAAATTGATGAGTTCCGCGTGTGTAATTTGATCAATGCTTTGTGCCGTTCCCAATAAGGGTGAGGCGTAGGGATGTTCAGCATATAGGTCTTTATAAAATGCTTTTATTGCGATGGCGGTGGGGGTTTGTTTTTCTTGTTGTAAGGTAATTCGGATTTGTTTTTTTTCTCGATGTAAGGCATCTTCTGGAAAATTAGCTTGGCTAATTAATTCTGCAAACGTACTGAAAGCGACATTAAAAAATTGGGGGTCACTCAATGAGCGAAGCTGCACTATCGCCATGTCTTGATTAATTCCCGCATTATAATGTGCACCAGCCGATTCAAAACGATTGGCGATTTCATTAGCATCGAAATTATGCGTGCCTTGATCCAGCATTTGAGTCGTGAGCTGAGCAATACCAGGCAAAGTACTATCGTAAGCCGATCCTGCGTGGAATATCACAGCAATGTCGACGATAGGTACCTGTGTCTTGGCAACAAAATAAACAGGAACACCACTTTTGCTTGTCCAATGCTCAATAGGAAGTACTGAGGTGGAAGCCGTAGCATTTGCTGTTATAAAAGCAAATGCTAACAACAAAAAAATGGCGGCAAAAAAACGTTTAGCGTACATGCGAAGACCTTGGGCTAATAGGATTAGTGGAATGTAAAGGTAAAGGATGTAAATAGGCGATGGTTAAATGCTTAGATTGTAGATATTCTTTTGCAACACTTTGTATCTGACGAGGTGTTATGGCATTAATGTGTTTGAGATAATCTTCGGCTAATTGCCAAGGTAAATTGACCGCCGCTAAACTGCCGAGCTCATAAGCTTGTTGCGAAATGGAATCGGCTTGGTAGATTTTGTTTGCGGCTATTTGCTCTTTGGCGCGCGTTAGCTCTTCGCTGCTCACGGTATAGGTTTGTAATTGTTTGATTTCATCGAGTAAGTTTGTCTGCAATTCAGCGAGGGTATGTCCCGCTGCGGGCGTTGCATCTATTAAAAATAAACTATTTAAACGGCTAAACGGATTATACGAAGCATCCGCATCGGCAGCGATTTGTCTTCCACGTACTAAGTTTTTAGTAAAGCGGGAACTGTTTCCCATGGATAATAGGGCAGTAATGAGATCCAACGCATAAGGATCGGCGCTATTAAGATTCGTTTTAATCACAGGTACAGGATAAGCCATCACTAGCCAAGGTAATTGTGCGGGAACATGAATGTCCAGATGTTGTTGCCCTAATGGCGTAATATCATCGATTGGTTTTAATGGGGGTAGTGGCGATGATTTTATAGGGCCAAAATATTTTTCAGCTAATTGGTAAACTGCATCGGGTTTCACATCGCCGACTACCACAACGATGGCATTATTAGGCGCGTACCATGCTTGATACCACTGCCGTAGATCGGTAGCCGTCATATTTTTTAGATCACTTTTCCATCCTATGACAGGATGGTGGTAAGGGCTGGCAACGAAAGCAGCGGCATTGAGCCGTTCTATTAAGGTTTCTTGTGGACTATCATCCGTTCTCATGCGTCGTTCTTCCATCACGACTTGAATTTCCTTTTCAAAATCTTGTTCACGTAGTAATAAATTTCGCATTCTATCGGCTTCTAATTTGAAACTAATAGGTAATTTGTCAGCGGAAAATTCTTGATAGTACGCCGTAAAATCACTATCCGTAAACGCATTTTGTTGGCCACCATTGGCCGCAACCATGTGTTCAAGCACACCAGGGCCGTATTCTTGTGTTCCACGAAACATCATGTGTTCTAAGGCGTGTGAGATGCCTGTTATTCCATTAGGCTCATAACTAGCACCCACTTTGTACCAGATCTCTGAAATCACAACAGGTGCACGATGATCTTCTTTAACCAATAAGCGAAGTCCATTTTTTAAATGATATTCATGAACATCTTGTGCATGGCTTAAACAGGGGAATAATAACAAACTGAGATAAATAAGAATCTTTTTAAGGTGCATTCAATCAGATTTCCTTGTAATGGAACGGCCTTAAAATAGCTTACTTAGTGCTATTAACGGCGAGATAAAATAAACAACTATTTAATAGTAACAACATTTATAATATTTGACATCACTTTGCCGGCCTTTCATACTCCTTGCTATACAGAATAGGTAATATGCTATGTCAAAGATGAAAAAAAATGTGGCCTTTGACTTTGAAAAAGGCTTGACTGAGCTGGAAAAAATCGTCGAACAAATGGAGCAAGGTAATACGACGCTAGAAGTGTCCCTTGAACAGTTTGGTCGGGCGATTGATCTGCTAAAAGACTGTCAAACCACGCTAAAACAAGCCGAACAAAAGGTTCAGATCTTGCTTAATAAAGGCCAGAAAGATACTCTCGTGCCCTTTGAAGTAGATGAAGAATTTGCCTAGTGACTACGAAAGAAGCCTTAGAAAAATATCAACAACGAATTAATCGATTTTTAGCGGAATATTTGTCTTCTTCAGTGCTCTCCGAGCCTCTGTGTGAAGCAATGCGTTATTCCGTTTTAAATGGCGGTAAGCGTTTAAGACCTTTACTGGTTTATTTATTAGGGGAGGCTTTAGGTCTCCCGCCAGAGAAACTCGATCAATCTGCTTGTGCTGTTGAACTTATCCATGCTTATTCATTAATCCATGATGATTTACCCATGATGGACAATGATGATTGGCGACGAGGAAAGCCCAGCTGTCATAAGGTATTTGGTGAGGCGATTGCCTTATTAGCTGGCGATGCATTACAAACACTTGCCTTTGAAGTATTGCTGAAAGCGCCGTTACCCCCATCGAAAATTCTAACCATGATAAGCGTACTCGCAAGAGCAGCGGGTCCGAGTGGTATGGTTGGTGGGCAAGCTATGGAGTTCAGTGGATTAGCTAGGCCATTACATCGTGAAAAACTGGAAGTTATTTACCGTTTAAAAACGGGGGCTTTATTTTCTGTTTCTTTAGAATTAGCTGGAATTGTTGCTGATGTCTCTTCCGATGCGCTTGCAGTGTTAATGCATGTAGGTCAGGCAATCGGTTTAGGCTATCAACTCCAGGATGATATCAGTGATAATGCGGTAGAGACTCAGAGTTTAATAGCATCAAAAAACGGCTTTCAAGATTATTTGTTTGCTTCATTAGAAAACTTGCAGCAAGTGTTGCCTTGTTTTCCTAACGAACAGTTTACTTGTCGCCTAAGCCATTTATTTTCGGAGCAGTTGCTAGGTAAAAGCCCGTCATTGAAATAGAACCTTCATTTCTTTAATCAAACAGACACTGCTATAATAAGCCGTTTTTAATAACTAGAATATAAAATAATTGTTTATATCAGCAATTTAATAGGCTACATAAAATTTATTTAAAAGAGGAAAATAACCATGTCGATGTTAAAAGTAGGGGATAGATTACCTGAGTTTAAACTTACAGCCACCGTTGATACGGATATCAATAAAGCATTTACTGAAATTAGCTATGATTCTTATCCGGGCAAATGGTTAGTACTGTTTTTTTGGCCTAAGGATTTTACCTTTGTATGCCCGACTGAAATTGTTGCCTTTAACGATTTAAATGATCAGTTTAAAGAAAATAATGCAGTGTTATTGGGTGGTAGTACAGATAGCGAATTTGTGCATCGTGCTTGGCGCCAATATAATAAAGACTTAAGCAACCTTTCTTTTCCTATGTTAAGCGATATTAAACATGAGTTATGTAATAACTTAGGTATTTTGGACAGTGCAGCGGGTGTTGCGCAGCGCGCCACTTTTATTATTGATCCAGAGGGTATCATTCGCTTTAATATGGTCACTGACTTAAGTGTAGGTCGTAATCCTGAAGAAGTATTACGTATACTGCGTGCTTTACAAGACGGTGGGCTTTGTCCTTGTAACTGGCAGCCCGGGCAAAATACGATCAACGTTGCTGAAGCTGCTTAAACAACTAAAAGCTCAATAAAAAACCCGCATTATGCGGGTTTTTTATACTGGATTATAATGATTCGTAGGCAAAGTAGAGTAAAACACAAAGAGTGTAACGAATCAGAGCATTGCGATAGAGCAAGATGAACACTATTTTAATTTACTTTTTTATTTAATAAGGTTAAAGTTTTTATGTGGATAAAATTTAATTAATAAGAATTAAAATAAATAAAATTCTTTATATTTTAAAGTGTTTTTTTATGTAAAATAATTTTTTTATATAAAATTAATTATTAATTTTACAAAGGATTTCCCAAAAAAATCCAGTATATTTTTAACAAAGGATATGATCTATGCCAAATTTACAAAAACTAGAATATGTTGCTAAACAAGATCATTATAAAGAACTGATTGAGACTTTGTTCAAGGCAGAAGATGCAAAAGTTGATGCCAAAAATGATCAGGGGCAAACCTTGTTACACCTGGCCGTCGCAACGGGTGACCAAGCTGCGGTGGAGCTGTTAATCGAGCGAGGGGCCGCGATTAATGCTAAAGATAATCGTCAGGTAACTCCTTTACACTTGGCTGCCTTTAGTGGTCACAAGGCTATTGTGGAGTTGTTAATCAAGAGAGGAGCCGCGGTTAATGCTAAAGATTATAACCAACGAACCCCTTTACATATGGTTCTCTTCGGGAGGGTTGTTGAGGCGACTGAGGCTGCAGCTGATGCTGTATTAACTGAAAGTAAGGTTGAAGTTAATGCGCATGGCACTATTAACCAGAGTGCTTCTTTACCTGTAGCTTTTTTCGGTGATCATGAGGCCGTTGCGAAAGTGTTGATCGAGAACAGGGCGGAAGTTGATGCTAAAGATAATAAGCAGATGAACCCCTTACATGTGGCTGCCAGCACGGGTTGTGAAGTTATTACCAGGGTATTAATCGAGAAAGGGGTTGCTGTTAATGCTGTAGATGAGGATAAAAGGACCTCTTTATATCTAGCCGTTTATCATGGTCACCAGGCTGTTGTAGAGTTGTTAATCGAGAACGGAGCTGCCATTAATGCTAAAAGTATTAACAAGCTAACCCCCTTACACATGGCCGCCTTTGGTGGTCACGAGCGTATTGCAGCGATGCTAATCAAGAATAAGGCTGAAGTTAATGTCGAAGATGAAAGTAAGAGAACCCCTTTACACCAGGCTGCCGAATATGGGCACCAGGCTGTTGTAGAATTATTAATTGAGAAAGGGGCTTTCGTTAATGCTAAAGATGTTAATAAGCTGACTCCTTTGCACTTGGTTGCCTTAGAGGGTAATGAGGCTATTGCAGCAGTGTTAATCGAGAGACAAGGCAGAGGTTAATGCTGAAGAGCATAATAAGAGGACTCCCTTACACATAGCTGCTATAAAAAGCCACTTAGAGCTGGTTAAATATCTCGTTGAACAAGGGGCGAATATTAACAGTAAGGACAAGTATGGTGTGACTCCTTTTGACCTGGTAAAAAAACTACAAACCCTTGGTACTTTTAACGGTGCGATTACTCCTCTGGAACAAGCTAAAAATCAACAAATCATTACTTTTTTTAAAGAGAAGAAAAGAAGTGATGCACCGCAACGCACCTGGTTGCCTTCGGTGGTCATGAAACTATTGGGGCAGTATTAATTGAGCACAAGGCTGAGGTTAATGCTGAAGTGGCTTAAACAATCAAAATTTAACACCAAAAACCCGCGTGATGCGGGTTTTTTTGTAAGGGATCAAGATTAAATGATTGTTGAAAATATAAGCATCCCTATTTGTTTTTATAAAATTAACTATATTGTTAATTACAAGGAGGGCTAAGGCATGAATATATTGGTATGTTGACATAGGATTCGGTCAGGCCTTCGATAGCCACTTACCTGCAGCAGGCTATACGGTAGTTATCTTTCATCCCCAGGTTGGACCTTTTACGACATCATACTTATTATCACCAAATAAACATCTTTTATCTGAAAACATCACACTAGAAACCGTTTTTGTATGGAAGGATGCTTATCAGGCTGATTCACCTTATTTTCCATTTGTCAGTGTAGGGATGCACTATCAGTACAGCAATGCTTATCAGAAAAAAATACCTATGAATTTTAACGTGCTATCTCCTATTGGTCTCATAGATACAAATACAACGACTAACCAGATATTATCACAAAATAGTCTACTCGCTAATTTAAAAATGGATATCTATCGCTGGGGCCGCATTATGCCTTATGTCAACCTAGGTTTGGGTGCTTCTTGGAATGAAAGTAAACAACAAGCGCCTTTCATTGATCCAGATAATCCATTGATATCAGTGTCTACAGCTTCTTCTTTACAAATGACTAGTTTTAGCTATCAAGTGGGTGCCGGATTGGATTTTTTAGTAATTAAAAATTTTTGGCTAAGCTTAGGATATAATTATAATAATTTTGGTCGTGTTGTAGTGGATAAGCTTTTACTTTTACCAGGTATAGGAAGCGATGATTTTTTAAACTCACTTGCGCAACCTTTTAGTTTCAGAAATTTGACGTCCCAAAGTGTTCAGTTAACTGGACGTTTTATATTTGGTTAAGAAGATTTATTCGTGATTATCTATAAATCTAGAAAAATCTGAGTGACATCCTAAATGTAAAAAGGGTCATTTTTTTAAAAAAATTCTAGTTGATTACGATTATTAAGCTAAGAGAAAATAATCCTTTCTGTTCTCGGATTTCCTGGGCCTGATACACGGCGTTGATTATTAATGATTTCATTGGTGCCGATGAGACGAATCGAACGTCCGACCTACTGATTACGAATCAGTTGCTCTACCGACTGAGCTACATCGGCCTTCTCTAAAAGATCCCGCATTGTAGGCAATTTAAGCGCGATTAGCAATTTACTCTCTAGACCCTTAATGAAGGGGCTGTACCAGCTACCCACTTTGTGGCATTAAAATAAATATTAGCCTAGCGTAGGTCGAGGTTTTGCCTCGGCCAATCTGGCGGCCTGCATTTCTTCAATTTTTTCCCAAGTATAAAATACTGGCTTTGCTAATACGAGGGTATTACTAGCCTGATAGATTTTTAGTTGGGTACTGTCATTACCAGAACGGCAAAAGGAAAAAATGATTTTTTTATAATTTTGTTTTTGTGCAATATTAACTGCATCGTGCGCTGTGAAATTAGGCACATGCTTTCGAATGGTTAATATATCAACTTTTTTACCATCCCCTATTTTTCTTCTGCGGCTAGAAGGTTGCCAGCTGGCTTCAAAATGAGTGGCTATACGTGGTGAAAAATGAAGGAGCCTTCACAGGTTGAAAGATAAGCTATGGTTTAAACAAGAAAGCCTTGTTAGACTAGAGGGCTATATTGCATTTTTAAATGTAGCTTGATTTGAAATAAAACTTAGTTAGGGGCGCTGGACGATGAAAACAATCAGAAAAAACCAACGTGGGCTTACGCTACTGGAGCTTATGATTGTTATCGCTATCATTGGTATTTTGGCGTCGATTGCCATTCCTAGCTATCAAAATTATAGTAACCGCGCTAAGTTTTCTGAGGTTATTCAAGCGACGGGGCCTTTCAAGCTAGCCGTGGCGACGTGCGTACAAGAACACGGTAATTTAAGTGCTTGCGGTGGCCCAGGCCAAAATGGCTTGCCCAATAATCTCAAGGCCCAAGATCCAGCAAAAGGCTATGTGGCTAGCGTAGAAATGGGTAAAAATGGCCAGATTATTGCGACTTCACAACGTATTCGCGTGAATAAGCTCGATCAATTTACCTATATCTTAACCCCCACTTATCAAGCAGATGGGCAATTACGCTGGGATATCAGCGGCACTTGCGTGCAACAGGGTTTGTGTAAGGTCGAATAGCTTTTTTTGTTACTGAACACGCTTCAAGCATGTTATCCTAAACCCTTTTAATTTAAGGGCGGAAGGCTGCGCGCTAACTCGGCGCCTGAGCGGATGACATGACTGACTATAAAAATACCTTAAATCTTCCTCATACTAAATTCCCTATGAAGGCGAATCTGGCTAATGCAGAGCCGGCCGTTTTAAAACGGTGGGAATCTTCAGCGATTTATAAACAGTTGCGTGAAAAAAACCACGGTAAGCCAAAGTATATTCTTCATGATGGCCCGCCCTATGCGAATGGGCACATCCATATTGGTCATGCGGTTAATAAAATCTTAAAAGATATCATTGTGAAAGCCAAAACCTTGAGTGGTTTTGATGCGCCTTACGTGCCCGGCTGGGATTGTCATGGTTTGCCGATTGAATTAAATGTTGAGAAAAAACATGGGGCTGTTGGCGGTAAGTTAACGGCGAAGGCTTTTCGTCAAGCTTGTCGAGAATATGCTCAGAAGCAAATTGCTATTCAACGTGACGAATTTAAACGTTTAGGTGTTATTGGGGGTTGGGAACATCCCTACTTAACCATGGATTTTAAATTTGAAGCGAATATTATTCGTGCTTTAGGCCAAGTGATTAGCCGAGGACATTTACAACAAGGCTTTAAGCCAGTGCATTGGTGTGTTAATTGCGGTTCTGCTTTAGCGGAAGCAGAAGTGGAATATGCGGATAAAGTTTCGTTAGCGATTGATGTACGTTTTCGTGTGATCGATGAAGCTGATTTTTTAAATCGAATCACGGCTCCCACGGGCCATGGTCCTATTGTTATTCCTATTTGGACCACCACACCCTGGAGTTTGCCGGCTAACGAAGCAGTGGCTTTAAATGCTGACCTTGATTATGTGTTAGTCCAAACCAAAACAGAGCGTTTATTGCTTGCCGACGCTTTATTAGAGACAAGTTTGGCACGTTACAAAATAAGTGATTATCAACGCTTAGGCCAAGCGAAAGGTAAGGTATTCGAAGGTATTTTGTTGCAGCACCCCTTTTATCACCGTCAAGTGCCGCTTATTTTAGGTGAACATGTGACGACAGAAGCAGGAACCGGTGCGGTACATACGGCGCCTGCACATGGCTTAGAAGATTATTGGGTTGCACAACAATATAAGTTACCACTGGCCAACCCCGTCGGTGACAATGGTTGTTTTTTACCGGATACGCCTTTGTTCGCTGGGGAACATGTTTTTAAAGTAACGCCACATATGATTGAAGTGTTGCAAGAACAGCAAAACCTATTAAGTGAGGCATCTATAACACATAGTTATGCGCACTGTTGGCGACATAAATCACCATTGATTTTTCGTGCAACGCCACAATGGTTTATCAGTATGCAGCAACAGGGCTTACGTGTAGATAGTTTAGCCGCTATTAAACAAGTCCATTGGATTCCAGAGTGGGGTCAAGCGCGTATAGAATCGATGGTTTCTAATCGACCAGATTGGTGTATTTCACGGCAGCGGAGTTGGGGTGTTCCTATTCCTTTATTTGTACATCAAGCATCGCGGGAGTTGCACCCAAAAAGCTTAGATTTGTTAGAGAAAATTGCGGCGCAAGTTGAAGAAAAGGGAATCGATGCGTGGTATGACTTAAACGCTGAAGATTTATTAGGAGCAGAAGCAAAAGAATATGAAAAACTAAGCGATTGTTTGGACGTATGGTTTGATTCCGGCGTGACACACTATGCGGTGTTAATGCAAAACCCTGAATTAGCTTGGCCGGCCGATTTATATTTAGAAGGCTCTGATCAGCATCGTGGTTGGTTTCAATCCTCTTTATTAACATCGGTTGCGATGAATGGAAAGGCGCCTTACAAAACAGTGCTAACCCATGGTTTTACCGTGGATGAAAAAGGACACAAAATGTCTAAGTCCTTAGGTAATGTGGTTGCGCCTGATAAAGTCATTCAAAGTTTAGGCGCAGATATTTTGCGTTTGTGGGTTTCATCAACCGATTATAGAAAAGAAATAGCGGTCTCGGATGAGATTTTAAAGCGTACCGCAGAAGCCTATAGACGCATTCGTAATACGGTTCGTTTTTTATTGGCTAATCTACATGATTTTGATCCAGCGACTGATTGCGTCTCGTCTAACCAGCTTTTATCGTTGGATAGTTGGATTATAGAGCGGGCTCATGTTCTGCAAACAGAAATTATTAATGCTTATGAAGAGTTTCAATTTCATAGCATCTATCAGAAATTACATAATTTCTGTATTAATGATTTAGGTGGTTTTTATTTAGACATTATCAAAGATCGCCAATATACCTTACAAAAAGAAAGTATCCCGCGTCGTTCTGCACAAACCGCGCTTTTTTATATTGCTGAAGCCATGGTACGTTGGCTAGCGCCTATTTTAAGTTTTACAGCGGAAGATATTTGGCAATATTTACCTGGAGAAAGAGAAAAAACGGTGTTTTTAAACGAATGGTATGTATTACCTATTTCGTTTGAACAAGATCCCTTAGAGCCGATTTATCAGCAATGGAATCGTCAGAGCTATTGGAATTTATTGATTCAAATACGTAATGAGGTCAATAAGGCCATTGAGAAGTGTCGCATTGCCGGTGAATTAGGCTCTTCTTTAGAAGCCGAAGTAGAACTTTATGTTAAGCCCGATTCCAGCTTAGCCGTATGCTTAAGCGCGCTGCAAAACGAATTACGATTTGTATTGATTACTTCGGATGCCCGACTTGTGACGTCAATGTCCTCTGAACCGATGACTCAGATTAAAATAAACGATGATGAAATAGGAATAAGAGTCATTTCTACGGTGGGAAATAAAGAGAAATGTGCACGTTGTTGGCATCGGCGTTCGGATGTAGGCCAAATTGTTGAGCATCCTACGCTTTGTCAACGTTGTGTAGATAATCTTCCCGATGGAAAAGGAGAGAGACGTTGTTACGCTTAAGCCCTATAAAAAATAGTATATACTCTTCGCACTTGAATTTTCGGCTGTGTTGCCGCTCAGTTCGCAATCCTCATGTATTCTACATACACTCCGGTTGCTCGCTTTCGCGGCGCCTTGCCGAAAATCCAATTGCTTTGAGTATACTCACAGCAATTTTAAAATAAAATATTATGCAAAATAGAAAGACAAGCCAACTTTCTTGGCTTTGGTTAAGTGCTTTAGTGGTTGTGTTCGATTATGTCAGTAAGGCATGGATGAGCTATTGGCTAGATTCTTCGAGTATTATTCCGGTATTTCCTTGTTTAAATTTTATTTTGACACACAATCCAGGTGCTGCGTTTAGCTTTTTAGGTTGGGCAGATGGGTGGCAACGTTGGTTATTTGTGGCGATTAGTTTAGGCGTTAGCCTTTATTTAATGCGCTTATTGTATCGTGGTGGGGTTTCTAAATGGGTGGGCTGTGCTATCGCATTGATTATAGGTGGCGCGATCGGTAATCTCTATGATCGTTTAACCTTAGGGTACGTGGTTGATTTTATCGATTTTTGTATTGGCTATTGGCACTTTGCTACGTTTAATGTGGCTGATATGGCTATTTCAATTGGTGCGATTATGTGGGTAATCGCCAGTTATAAGAAGTCCGGAAAAAAATAATTGGCCAATGAAGACTGCAATTAAACCACTGGGCGTTTTTAGTTTAGCAATGATGAATGTTATTGCTGTGGATAGTTTGCGTTCCTTACCTGTGGCGGCGCAGTTTGGTTATTCGCTTATCTTTTTTTATTTATTGGCAGCGGTTTTCTTTTTTATTCCCACCGCGCTTATTACAGCGGAGCTTGCAACCGCTTGGCCAAGCACGGGTGGTGCTTATATTTGGATTCGTACTGCTTTTGGTGCACGTTGGGGTTGGTTTGCCATCTGGTTACAATGGGTTTATAACGTCGTTTGGTATCCAACGATTTTAGCTTTTGTTATTGCTGCTGTCGCTTATTTATTTAATCCTCAATTAGTTCAGCATAAAGGATTTGTTTTAGGGTTGGTATTGGCTATTTGGTGGTCTGTTACAGGTTTAAGTTGCTTGGGTTTACGGGTTTCCAACTGGCTTAGCAGCATTGGGGCATTGATTGGTACCTTAATCCCTATGCTTTTTATGATTGCTTTAGCGGTTTTTTGGATTAAAGGCGCGAATCCGTTAGCGATGCATTTTTCTACACATGCGTTATTACCAAATTTAACAGATTTTAATAATATTGCTTTCTTAACCAACATTGTTTTTGGTTTGATGGGTTTAGAAATGTCTGCTGTGCACGCCGGCGATGTGCGCAACCCGCAAAAAGATTATCCGCGTGCTTTATTTTGGTCGGCCGGACTCATTTTGCTAACACTGATATTAGGTTCTTTATCGATTGCTTTAATTGTCCCAACATCACAATTAAATATATTATCGGGTTTAACGGATGCTTATGTACTATTCTTTACAAATTATCATTTAAATTTCTTTATTCCCATTGTGATAGCACTGATTATTATGGGTAGTTTATGTAGTGTATCAACCTGGGTAATAGGACCGACTCGCGGACTGTTGATTGCTAGTTTTGAAAGCAAGGTAGAAGGATTAAGATGTCTATTAAAGCTCAATCGTTTTGGTGCGCCAGTTAATTTATTATTGTTGCAAGGTGTTTTAGTTTCCTTGTTAACCAGCCTTTTTATATTGATTCCTACTGTGAATGAAGCGTATTGGTTGTTAAGTGTGATGACGGCACAATTAGCGGTCTTATTTTATATTATTTTATTTTTAGCGGCCTTGCGCTTGCGTTATAAATCAGGATGTCAATCTAGGGTTTATCGTATCCCTGGAGGAAAACTAGGTATTTGGGTCGTTACGGGTTTGGGCTTACTTGCCTGTACCGTGACATTTATGATTGGTTTTTTTCCACCGGTAGGTGTTGCATCAGACAGTTTTTTGAAATTTGATGCTATTTTAATAGCGGGTATTTTATTGTTTTGTCTACCGCCTTATTTAGTAGCTAAAGCGCAAGGCGGTTTAAACCTATGATAAGTGCATTAGAAATTCATGGCGTTCCCATTGAATGTATTAACCAGGCGGCGGTCACTTATCATGTTCCAGCAAAGTTAATTCTTTCTATTTTGGCAATAGAAGGCGGGCGAGTTGGTTTAGCCTCGTCTAATAAAAATGGCAGCTTTGATTATGGCCCCATGCAAATTAATTCTATTTGGCTGGCAAAAATTCAGCAATATGGCTATACCCAGCAGCAATTGCAATATGATCCTTGTGCGAATGTGATGGTAGGGACATGGATTCTAAGTCAAAATATAGCGAATGCTTCTACAACCTGGCGCGGTATAGGTGGTTATCATTCTCATACAACGGCGTTGAATTATCGTTATCAAAAAAAAGTTTCTGAAGTCTATCAATTACTTTCTCATTATCTGTCCAATTCTAATACAAGGAATGCGTAACTAAATACTATGCTCGGAGTCAACTTCATATTTATTTAAGTTTAAATCACTATTCTTAGCAGAATATATTTTTGCTAAAAAACAGTTGGGGCATCGGCTTGTCAAGATTACACAAAATTAAAGATAAGTTAAGCAAACTCGATAACGAGCGTTTAGCAATTGGTGCAGTTTCAATGCTGGGACTCTCTTTATTGCTACCATTACTGATTGTTACACCAGGACTACTCGAATCAGAGTGGTTTTTAAACTTGCTCAGTGTTCCCGCAGAATATGCTAGCTTTATAGCGGGTGGTGCCTATATAGGCCGGTTGATAAATTTATTGACGGCACAGGAAACAAAAAATGAGCAAAAAACAAAGGTTAGCACACTCTTAAATACAGAAGCGTTGATGAGCAGGCGTATAGGCCCTCAAGAAAAGCAGTTTACCCCCGTGGGCATGTTATTGGGGATGGGACTGGCTGTTGCCTGCATTGCTTTACATGTGGCAGTACCTTTTTTAAATATATTTTCTTATTTTGCATACTTTCTCTTTATATTAGGCTATGCCTGTGCGTTGGGTGGTTTGTTTAATCGATTAGGTAGCTCCATCGATGGCACACGTTTACGACAAGAAAAAAAAGCCATTTTAGTTGGGGCTATTGTGGGTTTGTTAGTTTCTTTGAGTTTAATTGCGATGTTAATCACTACAGGTGCTTTGCCTTTCGTGGCTGTAGCGGGTATTAGTAAAGCTTTTTTTGATCTGTTTGTGTTACATAAAGTGCTTTTTTCCTTAGCATTTGTTTTAAGTATCACAAGTACAGCCGCTTCTTTTTTTGATTATTTTTCTAAAGCGTATTGTTTTTTAAAATACCATGGTTTAGGTGCTCAGGATGAGCTGCTAAATGAGCGTATAAAAGCACGTAAGCACGAGTACCGAGGTGCTTTTTTAGGCGTAGTGATGGGATGTTTATTAACGTTAACTATTATTGCTGGTTTAGCATTGACAGGTGGTTTAGCGGTAGCACCGATTGCAGTGTGTGCTACACTTTTTATGATTACGATTACCAGCACGAGTGTTATTGCAGCACTTTTTTCAAGAATAGGTCGTGTGATAGATGGTGTTATGCGCCCTTCTAACCTCGTAATAGAAACAGAGACAACTGAAGCAGAAAAAACGAATACAATAGAAAAATCCAAAACTGAAAATAAAGATAATGCTAATCTTAATCAGAAAACATTAAGTCATTTAGAGCAGGTAGAACAAACAAGTGAAATAACTCGGCGTCATAGCATTGCATTTAGCGAGGTTATTAAGCCTAAATTAAGCATTTCGCTGCCGGATTTATCTATTACCAGTGAAGGGGCTTATATAAATATTCAAACAAGGTGTTTGCGCGTATCGTCGATTTAATAAAAGCTTTCTTTCACCCATAAAAGCGCTAAAATAGGCTTAAAATAATGAGAGGACGCATTTATGACGGTTAGTATTTTTGATTTGTTTTCGGTTGGTATTGGTCCGTCAAGCTCCCATACAGTAGGGCCTATGAAGGCAGCCTATGAGTTTGTTAGTGACTTGTCTTTGGACCAAGTTCAAAGAGTACAAATCGATCTCTATGGCAGCCTTGCCTTAACCGGCCGTGGCCATGCTACCGATAGCGCTATCTTAAGTGGTCTAGAAGGGAATTTGCCTGATAAAGTCGTTCCTGAGAAATTGCCTGAGCGTATCCAGCAAATTTTAGCACAACGGCAGATACACCTAGGCGGAAAAAAAATCATTCCCTTTTCTGAGCAAAGCGATTTTTTATTCCATCAAAAAGAATTATTGCCTTTACACACCAATGGCATGCGATTTACTGCTTTTGATGCGCAAGGTGAGCTATTAAAAAGCCAAGTGTATTATTCAATTGGCGGTGGTTTTATTGTTACTGAGCAACAATTTGGAAAACCCTCGTCATCCGTTAAAGTCCCTTATCCTTTTAATAATGCTAAAGCGCTTTTTAGTCTATGTAAGGAGCATGGATTAACTATTGCTGACATTATGCTTGCCAATGAGCAAGCGCTTGCGCCCGATAGAGATAGTCGTGCTGATTTGCTAGCCATTGCTAACATTATGCAAGCGTGTGTAGAAAAAGGCTGTCATGCTGAAGGAAACTTACCCGGTGGACTTCAGGTTAAGCGTCGCGCACCCGAACTTTATAAAAAACTAAAAAATAAAGAAACACCGAAATCGCTTACAGTAACAGCTTCTTTTTTATGGCCTACGGTTTATGCGATGGCGGTGAATGAGGAAAATGCAGCCGGTGGTCGTATTGTAACGGCGCCCACGAATGGTGCAGCCGGTATTGTTCCAGCCGTGTTGACTTATTATCGCCATTTTTATGAAGACGTTAGCGAAAAAACGATAGCTGATTTTTTATTAACGGCTGGTGCGATTGCCTTGTTATATAAAACTAATGCGTCCATATCAGGCGCCGAAGTGGGTTGTCAGGGCGAAGTTGGTGTAGCTTGCTCCATGGCAGCAGGGGCTTTGACAGCCGTGCTAGGAGGCACTTTAGAACAAATCGAGAATGCGGCAGAAATGGCAATGGAACATCATTTAGGAATGACCTGTGATCCTGTTGCGGGTTTAGTACAGATTCCTTGTATTGAACGTAATGGCGTGGGCGCAGAAAAAGCAATTAAACTAGCCTATTTAGCATTAATGGAAGATGGTAAAAATAAAAAGGTTTCTTTAGATAAAGTCATAGAAACAATGTTTGTAACAGGGAGGGACATGATGAGCATTTATAAAGAAACTTCCTTAGGTGGATTGGCGAAATCCTTAGCGGTGAATGTACCAGAGTGCTGATTATACTCATAGCATTTATAGTTTTTTAAGCTATATTTAGCTTATTTGAGTTAGCTAGGCTATAAACAGGGAAGTAGCATGTGTTTTTTTAAAGTAATCAGTGCTTTAGTGTTGGGCGTGTTGTTATATTTTGTGCCGGGGTTGCTTTACGCTGCACCTATTCCGTGTTGTATCAAGCCACATTACCATCATCCGCACCGTTTATATTTTGATTTAGGCGTAGGTAAAACCTATGACTATGCGCGTAGTAATAGTTTTTTAGAGAATAACGGATTAGTTTTTGGTACTCTTACTACGCTTACTTCTTATAGCACACCCTTTTTCTTTGTTGGAATAGGCTACCAATGGACGCAAGATTCTCCATGGTTTCCTTATTTAAATGTGGGTCTGCAGCATCGTTATACGGCGCCAATTAATGTAGCTGGAATTTCGAATACAGCACCCATTAATACCACTGATTATACTTACCGGATGCAACAGGAAAGTTGGCTTATTATGACGAAAGCCGATATCTATAAATGGAAAAGATTCATGCCCTATCTTACCGCTGGTATGGGTGCTTCCTTTAATAGAATTAGTCAGTTATTTGTCAATGCACCTGAGGTTGCAAACCAATTAACGGGTTCTACAACCCACTCGAGTGATTTCAGTTATAGCGTTGGTGGAGGTGTAGATTTTATTGTAAAAGATGATTTTTGGCTAAGTTTAGGTTACTTCTTTGATGATTTTGGAAAAAATAAGATAGATAAGGTATTTGCAAATGGTCTTGGGCCTGTATTTTCGTTGGGTGAATTAAAAAATGCCAATTTGCATGCGAATAGCTTTTACCTAAAGGCGCGCTATCTTTTTGCTTAATTTTGCTAGGTAATTTCGAGCGGATCAACGTCCAAAGACCATCGGACGCGACGATGATTACTTAAACCCGGTATTAATTTGGTTAATGGTTTTAGTAAGCTGTGTAAATCATTGCGTTTGTTTGCTTGTAGTAATAATTGCGCACGATAATAGCCTGCGCGACGTGGCGATAAAGCAGGAATAGGGCCTAATACAGTAACATTGTTTTGTAACTGTGTGGCGTGTTGTTTTATTTCATTTAAAAATGCCAATGGATAATCCGATGTGATGGCCTCAGCCCGCACTAATGCTAAATGGCTGTAAGGCGGTAACAGGGCTGTTTGCCTTTCTTGCAGTAATTTTTCACTAAAATTCAAATAGCCTTCATTTACTAACTGCAGTAACAAAGGATGTTCGGGATGATGGGTTTGAATGAGTACTTCCCCTGGTTTATCAGCGCGGCCGGCACGACCTGCGACTTGCATGATAAGTTGTCCTGTTCGTTCTAAAGCACGAAAGTCAGCGCTAAATAATCCAGCATCCGCTTCTAAAATACCAACCAGGGTCACATTAGGAAAGTGATGTCCTTTTGCGAGCATTTGCGTGCCGATTAAAATCTGACTGTCTCCTTGATGTATATTTTTTAATAAGTCCTCTAAGCTACCTTTTTTTTGCGTATTATCACGATCAAGTCGTACTATTCCAACATCCGGAAAATGTTTTTTCAAAGTTTCTTCTAAGCGCTGTGTACCTTGACCTAAAACGACTAACTGCGGTTCTTTGCAAGCAGGACAATGTGTAGTAAGCGGGCAACGATATCCACAATAATGGCACTGTAAATGCGCAGGTTTTTTGTGAAAAGTCATTGTTTGATCGCAATGTGGGCAATTGGCTGTCCATCCACAGGCGTGACAAATTGTCAGTGGTGCAAAACCACGGCGGTTTAAAAATAAAAGTACTTGGCTCTGATTTTTTAGATGTTGCGCCATGCTTTGTAATAGTAGGGGTGAAAATCCCTGTTCAAGTTTTTGATGGCGTAGATCAATAAAACGAAGTTTCGGTAAAATAGCGCAGCCCGCGCGGTTTGGTAATGATAAAAAATGATATCGTTGTTGTTTTGCATTGGCCAAACTTTCTAAAGAGGCCGTGGCTGATCCTAATACAATCGGAATATTTTCAAATTTAGCGCGCATCAATGCTAAATCACGTGCATGATAGCGTAATCCTTTTTGTTGTTTAAACGACGCATCATGTTCTTCATCGATAATAATAAGGCCAGGGCGATGAAGCGGGGTAAATAAAGCAGAGCGTGTACCCATGATAATGGCCGCTTCGCCACTTTTAGCTAATAGCCAATGCCTTAAGCGTTGTTTATCGGTGAGTCCAGAATGAAATAGCACCAAAGGTGCAGCGAAACGCTCTTGAAAACGTGCTAGCATTTGCGGCGTTAAACCAATTTCAGGTAGCAATACCAACACTTGTTTTTTGCGTTTGAGTACCGCTGCGATGATTTCAAAATAAACTTCGGTTTTGCCGCTTCCTGTCACACCATGCAGTAAAAAGGGTTTAAATTGACCGAGTGACTGCGTTACGGTGGTGACTGTTGATAGTTGATGAGCATTTAAAGTGATGGTTGTTGAATTAATTTTAACAGCATCATTTTTTTCTAAAGGTATAGCAGCGAGCGATAAGGGTTTGCCTTTTTTGGGTTTTCTCAATAATGTTGGAAAAGCATTTGTAAACGCGTCACCCAAAGGCGTGTGATAATAGCGGCTTGTCCATTCAAGCAAATGTAATAAGGTATCAGGTAGCAGTGGTGTCTGGTCGAGAATAGCAATGGCAGTTTTTAGCTGTGAAGTAGGTAATTCTGAAGTTTCACTAACTTCAATCAAAAAGCCTATTTTTTCCTGTTTCCCAAAGGGAACTAATACGCGTAACCCTTTTTTTAGCGGAATTGAAGGTAAACTTACTGGCGCTAAATAATCAAAATAGTGAGCGACTGGCACTGCAAGAGCAATTCGAAGAATAAGTGCCATTTATTTAATTAGCCTTGCATAATATATTAATGTGAGTTAGCATAGCCATAATTAGAAGGAACCAATGCCAAACGTAAATTACACTATAAGTTATGACAAGAAAAGCCAACTATTGGAGTTTGAATACGATGTTAATCTCTCCTTTGAGGCTGCTAAGCCATTAGAAAGTTTATTTAATAATTTTGGATATAGCTTAGCTAATATTATGGCTAATAATTATCAATTATCAGTTTGTCGCGTTTATAAACACGGGTGCCATGCTATCGTTTATTATGAGGATGTGCAATATAATGAACGCGTTACAGATATTTTGTTTTTACATGAAAGATACCAAGATTATAAAAACCACTATTCAAATTTTCTTTCCCAAGAAGAGTTTGCGCTTTGGCAAAATGCTATAAAAGGTGCGGATAAACCTGCTATTTTAAAGAGGCTTTATCAGGATAATAAAATATCCCGTGCTTATTTATTTAAATATGCCTATAACCATCCAGCTTCTCTCTATGAGTTAGGGAAGTATAATTTGTTTATTAATAATGTATTTGGAAAAGAGAAAGCTACTCAAACTGAAAAAATTGATGAATTACCTCTTCCTAACCCTATAAAAGATGATTTAAAGCTCAGTTTAAGATAGTTTGAAGCAATTGCCATATAGTTTCTACGCTTGCGTCTAAGGGTTGATGAATCTGTGATGTTCCCATTGTTCCTATGAATTGTGGATCGGTTGGCCCATACAAAGTAATGCTGGGAACTTCTAAAGCAGCGGCTAAATGGCTTAATCCTGTATCCACACATACCGCAGCTTTGGCGTGTAACACTACACTGGCAAGCTCAGTTAAGCTTAATGCGGGTAATACTGTCACATTTGAGTGCTTGTTACGAATTCGCGAAGCGCGTTTTTTTTCTTCTTCGTTACCCCAGGGAATAAAAACAGGTATTTTTTCTTGTGCTGTTTTTTCTGCAAGGGAATACCAAGAGGTTTCAGGCCAGCATTTAGCAGACCAGCTAGCATTGGGCACAAATACTAGATAATTTTCGGGTAAAGTAAATTTTGTTAGGTGTAAATGTGTTTTATCGATGCCATAGCAAGGCGGTGTGTTAGCTAAAGTATACCCAAACGCTTTGGCAAATAATTGGCGGCTACGAGCTATGGCATGTTGTTTCCAGGGTACGGAAAATGTTTTTTGGTAAGCTAGATTAGCAAAAAGCTCTCTGACTGAATTTTTATCGAAGCCTACCCGATACCCACGACTTAAGCGCGTTGTGACGGCACTTTTGATCGAGCCTTGTGCATCAAGTACTTTATCGTAGTGTTGCCGTCGTAGTTGTTTATAAAACTGCTGAACCTCATGTTCTCGTAAACTTTGATAAATTTGTTTTCGCCATCGGCGTAAAGCGATGGGAATGACTTGCTTCACATTTTTATGCCACATTGGAATTTCGGTAAAGGCTTCTTCAGTCACCCAATCAAATTGGATGCCAGGCAATGCGGTATTGGCATCATTGATAGCGGGCAAGGTATGGATAATATCGCCCATAGAAGACATTTTTACGATTAATACATGCATGAAATAAGCATAGTTTAGATAAAGATTGTTAAGCTAGCATAAAATGTGCTTGCTTGCTTGCTTGCTTGCTTGCGAAGAAGGGGGTGCTGCATTAAACTAAGTTGAGCTTGCTTTGACCTATACTCTTATGTCCTTGAGTTTTTTGCTGCGTTCCCGCTCAATTCGCAATCCTCATGTATGTTTTATACACGCCGGTTGCTTCATTTTCGCGGCGCCTTGCCAAAAATCCAATGGCTGAGAGTATATCAGGCAAAGACAAGTGAGACTATTCCATATAAAGAATCTAATGATGAGGACTTGATCATGCGACAGATACCTAGAGTGATGATGCATCGCCACGTCTGTATTTTACAGGGTGGTTATCAATGAGCAGCCAGCTTTTTACCCAAAAAAAACAAGCGCAGGAAAAAATTGCCGTATTGACCTGCTATGACTATACCACGGCAAAAATTCTCAATGATTCTACGCTTGATGCGTTACTGATAGGTGATAGCCTAGCAATGACCATGTATGGTTTTAAGGATACTGTGATGGCTACATTGACGATGATGGAGCTGCATACGGCAGCAGTGAGTCGTGGCGCAAGGGATAAGTTTATTATCAGCGATCTTCCTTTTTTAAGTTATCGTAAATCACTATCTAAAAGTGTTTCTGCTGCTGAAACGTTAATGCGTGCAGGTGCACATGCACTTAAATTAGAAGGTGCCGCAGGGAATCTCACTTTAATTTCTCATTTAGTTGAATCAGGCATTCCCGTGATGGGACATTTAGGTTTAACACCACAATTTGTTCATGTATTAGGTGGCTATAAAGTTCAAGGAAAAACCGTGGCTGCCGCTGAGCGTTTAAAACAAGATGCTTTAGCCTTACAAGAAGCAGGTTGTTTTGCATTGGTACTGGAATGTATTCCAGCACCCTTAGCAAAAGAGATTACACAGCTTTTAAATATTGCCACTATCGGAATTGGTGCTGGCTCAGATACCGATGGTCAAGTTTTAGTATTACAAGATCTTTTAGGGTTAAACCTGGATTTCAAGGCTAAATTTGTCAAACACTTCTTAAGTGGTAGTCATTTACTGAATGAAAGTGTTAATCAATATGTTCAATCCGTTAAACAAAGAGAATTTCCAAGCTATGAACATTGTTACTAGTATTGCTGAATGGCGAGTTTTAAGAAAAAAAATACACGATAAAAGTATTGGTTTTGTGCATACCATGGGTCATTTGCATGATGGTCACTTAAGTTTGTGTACGCGTTCCCAACAAGAAAATGACATGACTATTGCGGCTATTTTTATTAACCCTACACAATTTAATCGCGATGAAGACTTTTCCAGTTATCCACGTACCTTAGAAAAAGACAAAAGCTTATTATCTAAACAAAAAGTTGATTATCTACTCTTGCTAGATAAACAAGCTATTTATCCTGACGATTATCAGATACAAATTAGTGAAACCACTGAATTAAGCCAAATGCTGGAAGGAAAATTTCGTCCAGGTCATTTTAACGGTATGTTAACGGTCGTGTTGAAATATTTAAATATAGTTAAACCGACACGTGCGTATTATGGCGAAAAAGATTATCAGCAATTATTACTCATAAAAAAAATGGCACAGGCACTATTTTTAGAAACAGAAATTGTGTCTTGTTTAACCGTACGTGCGGAAAATGGATTGGCGTTGAGCTCTAGAAATTCATGTTTAACAGCAGAACAACGTGAAAAAGCAGGCCATTTTGCACAGATGTTAAAAAAAGTGCAAAATTCAGCATTAACGGTTACACAACTAGAAAATTTAGGATTTAAGGTTGATTATATTGCTGATCAATGGGACCGGCGTTTGGCAGCGGTTTGGTTAGGCGATGTAAGACTGATTGATAATATATCGTTTATAATTGCGAGAAATAACGAAATATAAAGAGCATAGATTTTGTAGCTTCTAGTATTACTAAATGGTGGTATATCTTAATAAAGAGCTGAGGAAAGTATACGATAAGCTAATTTTGCAGCTAAAAAATCGCAGCTATGAAAATGAGGAATAGGTGCTAATTCGTTAATATCGGCACCCACTATTTTTCCTAGTTTACTTGCTCCTGTAATAATGGTTTGTACTTCGTCCCAAAATAAACCACCGGGCTCAGGTGTACCTGTTGCAGGCATTAAACTGGCATCAAATCCATCTACATCAAATGTAAGATAAATAGGACGGTTTTCTAAATAAGAAAATATTTCTTGCAGATCCCAAATTTTTTTATCTTTAGCCCAATAGATATGAATTCGGTGAAGGTTTTTTTCTAAAAATAGAATTTCCTCTACTGAAATGTTGCGGATTCCAATGGAAACGACCTCTATGTTAGGATAATCGAGACAGCGACGGATGGCAGAGGCATGGGAAAAGTGTTCACCTTTATAGCCATCACGTAAATCAGCGTGGGCATCAAAATGTAAAATGATAAGATCAGGGTACCTTTTAATGAAGGGACGAATTGAACCCGCAGTAATAGAGTGTTCTCCACCAAAAACAAAGGGAAATTTTTTAGACTGCAATGTCTGTTCCACTAAGCTTTGGAGCTGATCTAATGCTTTTGAGATATTTTTTTCAATCGTTGGTTCTGGCAATGTTACTATACCGATACGTTGATAAGGTTCACACCAAACTGCTTCATCAAATAATTCTACTTCATGCGAAGCTTGAATTATGGCTTTTGGTCCATGGCGTGTTCCAGAGCCATAGCTAACAGAATGTTCTAAACCAAAAGGAATAATTACGGCTTTGGCTGCTTTATAATTCACCGCAGATTCTGCAGCTAAACCTAAAAAAGCGATTTCAGGATCAAGAACTTGCATTATTTTTCTTCAAATAATTTTGTGTATTGGCGTCGTGCGCGTTGCTGCCAATAACCACGATGATAAGCATCACTGGCGAGTAAGGGTAGAACAGAAGTTGCTTCGGCGTAGACCATTTGCTCATAAGTGGTTTCCACTTTTCCCCAAGAACAGGCTTCCTTTAAGGTTGAGCTGGAACATGCACCATCGCGTGCATCTGCGACGGTAATCTGAAGAGCATATTTATGCATATCTGTTTTCTGACCAAGGATTTCTGCACAAACTACTGTATCTTGCACAAAATTTTTGGGGACGCCACCGCCTATCATCAGTAACCCAGTTGTTCCCGCTTTAATTTTTATTTCTGTCAATTCTCGAAAGTCACGAATTGAATCAATCGTTAAATGCGCTTTAGGATTTTTTACTTGATGGAGCGCTAAACCAAAACCAGCTGAAGAGTCAGTAAAAGCAGGACAGAAGATGGGAACATTTTTTTCATAGGCAAGCTGGATTAAGGAATTTTGTTTTTTAGCATGACCCTGGGAAAGATAAGCTCCCATAGCTTGAATAAATTCACGCGAACTATAAGCTTGAGGAGTTAATGTATTAGCTATTTTAAAGATAGTATGATCACACTGTTGTAGCTCTTCTTCATCAATATAAGTATCATAAATCCGATCGATATATAAATCACGTAACTGGTGATCATTTGATGATGAACTACCTTGATAATGACGAAAACCTAATGCTTCAAAAAAATCCATGTCAACAATGCTTGCGCCGGTTGCTACAATAGCATCGACCATATTGTATCGTACTAAATCTGCATAGAGCTTCATGCAACCCCCTGCTGACGTAGAGCCTGCAATAGTTAAAATGATACTGCACTTTTCATCTCGTAACATTTGATTAAAGATTTGTGTCGCACGCGCGAGATCACGAGAAGTAAAAGACATATATTTCATCGCATCGATTATCGGACGCGCGTCAAACCGCGTAATATCGATGTGTTCTATCGGTTTTTGTAAAAAATTATTTTTTAATGGGCTTGTCAAGTCTGTTTGAGTTTCCATAAGAATTCCCCATTTTAACAATTTATATTGAAGTAGATAAATGAGATCAGTATGTTGCTATTTCACTAGGGTACATGGTTAACAAGGGTGCATCTGAGACTACAACAATACCTGGATGTTGTTTAAACCCATTAAATTGTGTTGATAGCGTTCGGCTATAGGCACCTAACTGACCGATTTCAATGTAATCGCCAGTTTTTATATTGCGCGGCAAATAAAATGGACCCTTCATATAATCCAATGAATCACAAGTAGGGCCAAAAAAACTAAACGGAAAATTACTTACAGTTGTTGTATCTTTTTGATATAACAACCGTACAGGAAAGTTAAATTGAGGAATACCTGCGTCAAACAAACTACCGTAAGTTCCATCATTAATATAGAGTTTATTTTTTTTCCTAAGTTCTACACAAACAATTAGCGAGGTACTCTCAGCGACCAAAGATCGTCCTGGCTCACACAACAATTGAATGGCTGGATAATCGCTCTTAACAGAAAAAAACTCCTCGTGTATTGCGGTAAAGTAATTTTCTAAGGGGGGTGGAACCATTCCTGGATAAATCGAAGGGAACCCACCGCCTACATTAAAAAAATCAATGTCCACTTTGGCATCGTTTAAAACTTTATGTGCTAAGCGAATTGCCATACGATAGGCATCGGGGTGCATACATTGGGAACCTACATGGAAACTAGTGCCTAATTTATAAGCAGTTTTGCGAATTTTTTTTAATAATCCCGGTGCTCGGTGTAAACCAACACCAAATTTTCCAGCTAGATTAAGTTTAGCAAAAGAGTGAGGAATCGCTAAACGTAAGTGCAGACAAAGATCTTTCGCATGCTTTGTAGCACGCAAAATTTTATTCAGCTCTTCACTAGAATCCAATGAAAAATGGCGAACGCCATAGTTAAAATACGCCTGCTGAATAGCATAGGGCGATTTTATGGGATGCATAAAATAAAGTTTGGCCTGTGGAGCGAGTTCTCTTGTCAATCGAATTTCTTCATGGGAAGCTACATCGAACGCTCGAATACCTTGTGCGTACATGGATTGGATCACATGTTTTTCAGGGTTGGTTTTTACTGCATATAAGATATGCCCATTGAACTGTGTGCAAAAAAACTTGATAGCGCGCGTTAAACTAGCCGGTCTAAAGGCAAAAACAGGTTCCGTAGGGTAAGTTTTTGCGATGCTAGCAATAGTTTGAAGTTTCATTTCGCATAAAACCTCTCTACAGGATGATTAGAAAGAGAGAATGAATATAGCACATACTCTCCCCACGTCAATAAAAGTACCAGCTCGTTTTCAATAAAGGACTGTGTAGAGGTGGCTTTGGATGAGTTATTTACTTATTTTGCAGTTGTAATGGGTTTTATGTCGAAAGTGCTCGGTGACGTGTAATTTTTACGATAGCTTTAGTAGTACGGAGTAAGCGAATAATTTTAGCAAGATGCTTTCGATTTCTGACGGATAGTGTGAAGTGAATAATACTATGTTCTCTATCATGGTTTTCAACTCGGAGGTTATCGATGTTAGTGTTTGCTTTAGCAATGCGATTCGTTAGAAGCGCAAGAGCGCCGCGTTGGTTTAAAATTTCAATATAGAGGTCAGTTTTATAAAAGCCTTCGGTAATCTTTTCCCATTGTACGAGAATAGCGCGATCTTTGTTTTTTTTCAATAACCGTACCGCATATTTACAACGTTGTAAGTGTATTGTAAGGCCATGACCTGCGTTGAGTAAGCCTATGATCTCATCGTCTGGAATAGGACGGCAGCATTCAGAGAATGTAATTAAACTATTCTCTGCGTTCTTAATGAATAAAGGTAATGGACTTGGACTATCTTTTTTTGCAGTTGTTTTTAAATTTGTCAGTGAGCTAGCAATTATTAATGGGTGAACATAGCCTAATCCAATCGCTTCGAGTAAATCTTCAAAGGATGCATAATGAAATTTACTCAATGTTTTAGTGCTGTGTTTGGGCGATAGATGTGTGCTCTCTTTTCCGAGGGGGCTTAATGTGTTGTCGAGTAAACGCTGTCCTAGTTGAACGGCTTCGTTATGTTGTTTGGCTTTAAAAAATTGACGGATATGGCTACGCGCACGTCCAGTAGTTACAAAATTTAACCAACGTGAGTCTGGCACGGCTTCTGGATCAGTCATAATTTCCACGGTTTGGCCACTTTGTAATGCCGTACTTAAGGGGACAGGTTGTTGATCAATTTTAACCGTAACACAATGGTTTCCTATATCCGAGTGGATCGCATAGGCAAAATCGATAGGTGTGGCTTTTTGGGGTAGCTCAATGATATCGCCTTTAGGCGTAAAAATATAAATATCAGAAGGAAACAGATCGATTTTGACACTTTCTATAAACTCTAATGAGCTTGAGGTTGTTTTTTGAATATCAAGTAATCGTTTTAGCCATTCACGAGCGCGTAAATGCGGCCTAAGTTCGCTTTCCTTGTTTTGATCTAACCAATAACTCACGATGCCGTGTTCAGCGCATTTATCCATGCTGGTAGTGCGGATTTGAATGTGTATAGAAGTGCTAGGTCCAAATAAGGTAGTGTGTAAGGCTTGGTAGCCATTGGCTTTGGGTAGGGCTATATAATCATGAAAATGATCGGGTAATGGCTTATAGAGATTATGAACGGTACCTAAAACACGATAACAACTATCAATATTGTCTACAAGAATGCAAAAAATCGGAATATCAATAATTTCATTAAACCCTAAATGATTTTCACGCATTTTTTTATAAATAGGGTAAAGATGCTTTTTTTTCTGCCAAATAGCAGTGGGACGTAAGTGGTTTTTTTGAAAAGCAGTTTTTATTTCAGCCTCGATCTTGCTTATTAATGCCTTACGTTTTCGTCTAGTTTTCTGTAATGCGGTTTCTAAAATACGATGACGCCAAGGATGAAGATTCCATAAGCACAGATCTTCGAGTTCAACACGTAGCGCATGCATTCCTAGACGTTGCGCAATCGGCGCGTAGATATCTAGAGTTTCTCTCGCAATGCGTTGACGTTTTTCCGGCGGAACAACGGATAAGGTACGCATATTATGCAAACGATCCGCCAGCTTAATGAGAATGATACGTATATCTTTTGCCATTGCGAGCAGCATTTTGCGGAAGTTTTCTGCTTGTGCTTCGGCACGGCTTTGAAATTGAATTTGGGTGAGTTTGCTCATACCATCGACGAGCTCTGCAATTTCAGGGCCAAAGGTGTTGGCTAAGCTATTTTTTTCGATAGCGGTATCTTCAATGACATCGTGCAGGAGTGCAACGATCAGGGTTTGTGCATCCATATGCATTTGCGCCAAGATTTTAGCCACAGCAAGCGGATGAGTAATATAAGGATCGCCACTATGCCGCTGTTGGCCAGCATGTGCTTTAGCGGCAAATTGATAAGCGTGGTAGATACGTTCGACTTGATCGGGTGGTAAATATTCTTGCGCTTCTTGTTTGAGTTCACTAAACAGATGCATGCAGGATCCCCGCCAAGCTATTATGGAGTCGTGGTTTGTGCACCACTTTCTAGTTCAGATTTTCCTTCAGTTTCATTAAGTCGTCCGCTGGCAATTTCTCTAAGCGCGATGACAGTCGGCTTATCATTTTCAGGCTCAACCATTGCCATGCCGCCTTTTGCAATTTGCCTTGCGCGTTTTGATGCTATAATGACTAGCTCAAAATGGTTTTCAACTTTTCGTAAGCAATCTTCAACAGTAATACGTGCCATATTCTTTTCTCTATCGTCAGTAAATTTCTTGCTACTATACCCATTTATGAGTGGTATAGACCCTGTGTTTCCTGATGTAATGTTCAATCTATAGGCTATACTATATCATTATTTGGCTTATTTTATACCATTCTCTGCGCCCTATAGGGATATTAGCTGGCTTGCATGAGGGCTGTAGTGACATCGAGCATTCGATTGGAAAACCCCCATTCATTGTCGTACCAGGCTAATACCTTCACAAAATCGCCCATTACACGGGTTTGTGTCGCATCGACGGTAGAAGAAGCTGGGTTATGGTTATAGTCAATGGAGACCAAAGGCTCTTCACTATAGTTCAATATGCCTTTAAGAGACGCTTCTTGAGAGGCTTGTTTCAATATTTGATTCAGTTCTGCGACGGTTGTTGCCCGTTTTGCTTGAAAGCTTAAATCAACCAGAGAAACATTAATCGTTGGGACACGTATCGCAAGACCGTCTAATTTGCCGGCCAATTCTGGGAGTACAAGACCTACAGCGCTAGCCGCCCCGGTTTTTGTGGGGATCATGGATGAGGTGGCAGAACGCGCACGATGCATATCGCTATGATGCGTATCTAATAATACTTGGTCGTTAGTATAGGCGTGAATGGTGGTCATTAAACCTTGAATGATTCCTAGTTTTTCATGTAGGGGTTTTACGATAGGTGCTAGACAATTGGTCGTGCATGAGGCATTAGAAATAATTTTATGATCGGCTTTTAAGGTGTGGTGATTGACGCCATAGACAATAGTGGCGTCCACGTCCTTTCCGGCAGGGGCTGAAATAATTACTTTTTTTGCACCGGCTGTGAGGTGCTTAGCCGCTTTATCAGGGCTAGTAAATAAGCCCGTGCATTCGTGCACTACATCGATATTGAGTGCTTTCCAAGGTAATTTTTCTGGATCACGCTCTGAAACCATTTTTATACGATGGTCATTAATAATTAAATGATCGCCTTCAACAACCACGGTTCCCGAAAATTTTCCATGTGTTGTATCGTAGCGGGTGAGGTGGGCATTCATGTTGATATCAGCTAAATCATTGATTGCTACAATTTCTATATTGTGTTTTTTGGGTGATTCAAAGAGTGCTCTTAGGATATTACGCCCAATGCGTCCATAACCATTAATAGCAATTTTTGTCTTCATCGGTGTTTTCCCCTTGTTTTTTAAGTGGCTAATAATTCATTGAGTATTTTAACGGCATGTTCAGTAGTGAAACCTAATGCTGCAAATACAGTAGCGCCTGGCGCAGACTCACCAAATCTATCCAAGCCAATGACTTTTCCTTCACAGCCTACATAGCGATACCAAAAATCAGTATTACCCGCTTCAATAGCAAGCCGTTTCGTGATCGTAGGAGGTAAAACTGAGTGTTGATAACTGACATCTTGTATGGCAAAACGATCGCTGCATGGCATAGATACTACACGAATTTTTTTTCCTTGTTGATTTAGCGATTGTGCGGCATTCATAGCGAGGCTTACTTCAGAACCCGTGGCGATAATAATGGCCTCCGGTGTAGATTCACTATCAAGAAGGATGTAAGCACCGCGATTGATAGCGAATAAGCTTGTTTCTGAATGGCTTTGTGGCGCTAAAGCTTGCCGTGTGAGTAATAAACAAGTAGGCCCTTGATGTTCTATGGCTTGCTGCCACGCGATGGCTGTTTCAACGGCATCACAAGGTCGCCATACAGAAAGGCCAGGAATCATACGTAAACTGTTGATATGCTCTATAGGTTGATGCGTAGGGCCATCTTCACCTAATCCGATAGAATCATGTGTGTAAACAAAAATAACGCGCTGTTTCATTAATGCTGAGAGGCGAATAGCATTTCGAGCATAATCACTGAATACTAAAAAAGTGCCGCCATAGGGAATAAATCCAGCATGTAGTGCGATACCATTCATCATCGCCGACATACCAAATTCTCGAACACCATAATGGATGTAATTCCCAGCAGGATTTTCTCGATTTAACACATCAGAGGTTTTGTTGAGGGTTAAATTAGATTCAGTTAAATCCGCTGAGCCACCTAATAATTCAGGTAATAGAGGGCTAAAATCATTTAAGCTGTTTTGCGATGCTTTACGTGTAGCAATTTTTTCAGATTTTTTAATGGTTCCCAAAATGATTTTTCTGGATTTTTCCGACCAGTTTTCAGGAAGTGCACGGTTAATTCGGCGTTGGAACTCTTTACTTAATTCGGGATGTGTTTGTTGATAGCGTTGCCATTTTTCTTTCCAGCTGTTTTCTAACGCGGTGCCTTTTTCGCGAGCATCCCAGCATTGATAAATATCGTCAGGAATTTCAAAAGCAGGATAATCCCATTGCAATCCTTGTTTAGTGGCCGCTATTTCTTCGTCACCTAAAGGTGCCCCGTGCGCTTCGTGACTATTCGCTAAGTTAGGTGCACCAAAAGCGATATGTGTTTTACAGCAAATTAAGCTGGGTTTATCGGTTAAGGCGCGTGCCTGTTGAATGGCTTGTTTTAGTTGCTCAGGATTATGGCCATCGACATCGGGAATAACATGCCAGTGATAGGCCTCGAAGCGTTGCGGCGTGTTGTCTTTAAACCAGCCTGAGACATCACCATCAATGGAGATGTTATTATCATCCCAAAAAGCAATTAATTTCCCTAATCCTAAGCAACCGGCTAATGACGCGGCTTCATGAGAAATACCTTCCATTAAACAGCCATCACCCATAAATACATAAGTGAAGTGATCGACTATTTCATGGTGAGGACGATTAAACTGCGCCGCTAAGCTTCGTTCAGCTAGTGCCATGCCAACGGCATTAGCAAATCCTTGTCCTAATGGACCGGTGGTAGTTTCTATACCCGGTGTTATGCCAACTTCAGGATGGCCAGGTGTTTTTGAGTGTAATTGGCGAAATTGTTTAATATCTTCTAACGTAAGATCATAACCTGTCAGGTGAAGCAGGGCATAGTGCAGCATGGAACCGTGCCCATTGGATAATATAAAACGATCACGATCAGGCCATTGTGGATTATTGGGATTATGTTTTAAAAAATCTTGCCATAAAACAGTCGCAATATCGGCCATTCCCATCGGCATACCTGGGTGACCTGAATTGGCTTTTTGTACGGCGTCCATGCTCAATACGCGAATGGCATCGGCACATTTTTTTTGATAAGGCATGTTTTAATACCAGAAGCTCAGTCAATTAAATAAATTTTAGAAAACATCAACGATAACCGCATGCACTATAATAATAGTAGCCGCGAGGATTACCAAACTTAATAAAATTTTTCCACCCGCTACTTGATAAGGAAAAGTATTCTGTTGACGATAACGCCCTGACCAAGCCATGAGTGCCGGAAGTAAAGCTAACAAACTAGCACACCAAATACCAGCATAATTTAATGCGGTCATAAATGCGCCGGGAAAGAATAAAACAATGATTAAGGGCGGAAGAAAGGTAAGTAGCGTTGTTATGCTTTCACCTTTTTTTGTTTTGTTTAATGCAAAGCCGTCTTTTAAAAAATCAGCTAGGCTGAGCCCTACGCCTAAAAAAGAAGTGGCAAGGCAAATGGATGTAAATCCCCAGGCGAGTCCGGTAATGAGATTTTTACCGAGTAATGTGCTGAGTGTATTTGTTAATTCACTGGTAGGTTGTTTAGCATGCGCAATGTGCACAAGACCTAAATCACCACCAAGCGGTATGATGCCCATAATGGCCGCATTCCATAAAATATAACAAATGAGCGGGATGAGACTGCCAAAAATAATGACGCGACGTAGTTGTTGTACATCACTGTGAAAATAACTTCGCAAGCTAGGAATGATTGCGGCAAAACCAAACGAAGTGATCATAATGGTAAGGCTGCTTGGTAAGTAATGAAATTGCCCTTGATGTAACTGTTTTGATGAAAGAAAAGGAAAAATTAATACAATCAGCAGGATATAAATAAGTAGTTTGCCACCCATTAATGCACGATTGAAGGTATCGACGGATCGTATCCCTTTATAGACAATGAAGCCCAAAGCGAGAACAAATAAAATGGTCATCGACTTGAGTGAAAAATGTAGGTTTGCTTTTTGAAATAAACCCTGTAAGAAATCTGAACCGCCCGCGATATAAGCAGCAAGCAAAGAATACAATAATAATAAATAACATAACCACGTCACTATTTCACCGGCTCGTCCTAAGGTAGCACGTGCCATAGAGACTAAATGACTATTAGCAGGAAACCAAAGATTGACTTCTAATATCAGTAAACCACCCGCGAGCATAACGGCCCAGCAGCCGATTAAAAATAATGTGGAGTTAATAAAGCCAGATTGTGCCGTAGCCAGAGGTAATGCCAGCATGCCACCGCCGATGGCGTTGCCGGTAATCATGAGAATGCCGCCGATTTGTTTAGTATTCATTTTTTTCCAGTTAATAACAGGTTAAATTAGACTTAACGCAATAAGAAAAAAGGAAGTCATTAATAAAATAGTTAATAAATATTTACCACCACTTACCTGATAACCCGATGCACATTTTTTTATATAGCGTCCGCTCCAAGCCATCATAGCGGGGAGCGCTATTAATAGGATGGCGCAAAGTACGCCCGCATAGGATAGGGCTTTAATAAATGCATTAGGGTAGTGATAAGCAATAATTAAGGGCGGTGTAAAAGTAAGTGCATAAATTATTAATTTATTTAAGTTGGTTTTTTTTATAGCAAACCCATCGCTTAAAAAATCAAAAAGACTTAAAGCGACACCTAAAAAAGAGGTAGCTAGGCAAATGGCGGTAAATGTTTTTGCTAAAAAGTTAATAAGTGGTTTATGCAGTAATTGACTTAATGCATTAATTAAGTCGCTGCTTGAATGGCTTGAGTGAGCCATGACGGTTAAACTAATTGGCCCTTGTGAGGGTACAACACCCATAATGACTAATTCCCACAGAATGTAACAAACCAATGGAATGAAACTGCCAATGAGAATAGCTTTACGTAATTGTGACGCATTATTTTTAAAATAGCTGCGTAGACTAGGGACGATGACCGCAAACCCAAAAGAGGTGATGATAACGGTAATGCTCGCGATAACACCCGGAAGATGATGGAGTTTTCCAGGCGTTAAAAGATAGTCAACCGAAACAAAGGGGAAAATACACAGAACTAATAAACCTGTGGCGGCTAGTTTACTAAACATTAACCCTCTGTTTACATAATCAACAGATCGAATACCTTTATAAACGACGATACTTAATAAAAAAGCAAATAAACCCGTAGCAATTTTACTGCTCAGTTTTATATGAAACCCATTTAAAAAATGCTGTAAAAAATCACCTCCGCCAGAAACATAAGCGGCCAATAAGGCGTACAGTAATAATAAATAACTGACCCAAGCGATCACTTGGCCAAAACGACCTAAGGTTGTTTTGGCCATAGTAATTAAATTACTGTTTACCGGATGCCAGAGGTTAACTTCTAAAAGGAGTAAAGCACTGGCGGTCATAACGGCCCAGCAAATAACTAGGAATATAAGGGCGTTGATAAAGCCTAACTGTGCGGTGGCAATGGGTAAAGCAAGCATTCCACCACCGATGCTGGTACCAATAATGAGTAGAACGCCACCGAGCAATTTATTATTCATAACTTAAACTTTTAGTAAAAAGAGGCTTGGCCAGGGGGTCTTGTTTTAAAACGGCGATGAATCCATAGGTATTGTTCTGGATGGGCACGAACCGCTTCTTCTAATGTTTTATTAAAATAAAGTGTTGCCTCTGTGGGATCAAGTGCAGCAAAACTTTTTAAAATAGGTTTAATCGTAATTTGATAGCCTTTTCCATTGGTAAGACGATGATAAAATAAAGTGACGGCTTGCGCATGGGTTTGCTTGGCATAGCGGCTAGGCGTGGTAATGGTGGCTGTTTCTATATTAAAGAAAGGGGAGAAAATACTGTGTGCAGCGCCATAGTCTTGATCGGCCGCATACCAAATAGCGTTGTTTTTCTTGAGTGCTTTAATAATTTGACGTACGGCGTGTCGATGAATAGGTTGCATCAGCTTAAAATTTCTATGTCGTTTTAATAGCATGTCAATCACTTGATTTTTTTGTTCACGGTAAACGACCGACATGGGAAAAATAGCCGAGAATAAACGTCCGCAAATATCTAATGACGTAAAATGAGCGCTTAAAATGATGACGCCTTGTTTTTTTGCAATGGCGTCATGTAAATGTTCTAAACCTTCTACATGCAGCAGTGGTGCTAATTTGTGGGGTGCTACCCACCATGCCATGGCTGATTCAATGAGGCCCATGCCGAGCGACTCAAAATGTTTATGCAGCAGCTGTTCTCGTTCCGGCGCGGATAATTTTGGAAAACAAAGCGCAAGATTAATACGGGCAATACGTCTAAAGCGTTTGAGCGGATAAAATGCCGCACGACCTAAATATTTTCCAATCGTTAATTGTGTTTTATAAGGGAGTTTACTTATTGCATATAAAATACCCAATCCCAGCCAAGTGAGCCAATAACGGGGATGTAGCAGATTAAAGTGTTCGGTTTTCATTTGATAATAATAATCGAGCGACGGGTTGTTTGTTTATTATGTGCTGCGCGATGATTTCATCGATATCCTGCGGGCTTTTACAATGGTACCAGATAGCTTCGGGGTAAATAACTAACACGGGTCCCAGTTTGCAACGCCCTAAACAACCCGCACCACTCACGCGTATTTTCTTTTGTCCTTTATCATCCAGTTGTTTTATTTTGCTTTTTAAATAGTCTAACAAGGGTTTAGAGCCCCGCTTAGCGCAGCAGTCCTTATTATTGTCGCGTTCGTTGATACAAAGAAAAATATGCTGTTGATAGTAGGACATAAGCGGTCAGCGTGTTAGAAAGTTAAATTTGGTCCTGATGATTATACCGCTCGTACTTGAAGATACGGTAATATTAAATAACGAGCGAGCGGTATATCCGTTTACATGATGGGTAGAAGCAAAGCATCCACTTCGCCATTTAAGGGGAGAATCGCGATTTTCCCCTTAAAAATCCTCATCGCGATGGGTGACACTAAAAGTGTTATAGCTATAAATACTTTTTTTCGGTTAAACTAGTCGTACGTACTTCAGGGAGGAGAACTACCGTGACAAATACCACTCGCTATAGACCTTCTTTGCTTCATCAATTGCATCGTTTGTCTCAAGAATGGGACCAATTATTTGAGCCAAACTATCCTGAGGATAATTCATTAGTGGAGACAAGCCATTGGGCACCCTGTGTTGATATCAAAGAGGAGCCTGAGAGGTTTATACTTTATGCGGATATTCCTGGTGTTGATCCGCATGATATAGAAATCGCCATGGAAAATGGCGTATTAACTATCAAGGGTGAGCGTACCAGTGCGAAAAAAGAAGAAAGAGGCGGTTATACACGCATAGAGCGTTCAACAGGGTCTTTTTATCGTCGTTTTGCCTTGCCAGACACGGCTGACCCAGATAGGGTAACCGCTGAAGGTAAGCATGGGGTATTAGAAGTTATTATTCCTAAACGCGAGAAGATGAAGTCTAAAAAAATTAAAGTAGCAATGAAAAGAGACTAATTTTCTAGTAATTTACTACAGATAGTTTGTAAAGCTGGTACGACCGTTTTTTCAAACCACGGATTTCGTTTTAACCAAATATTATTACGCGGCGATGGATGAGGGAGTGGAAAATACTGAGGTAAGTATTCTGAAAAAAAGGCTACATTATCAGTTAAGGTTTTTTTTCGGCGATCTTTCAGATAATGCTGTTGAGCATATTGACCTATGAGTAGGGTTAATTGAATATGTGGAAGAGCAGCTAGGAGAGGCGTTAACCAATGTCGAGCACATTCTTTTCTAGGCGGGAGATCACCCGATGGACCTGTTCCCGGATAACAAAATCCCATTGGGATGATGGCAATTCTTGATTCATCATAGAATGTTTTCTTATCGCAGTTTAACCACTGACGTAAGCGGTCGCCACTGGGATCATTCCACGGGATGCCTGTTTGATGCACACGGATTCCAGGCGCTTGCCCTACAATGAGTAAACGACTTTGTGATTGTGCCCGTAATATGGGGTTGGGTTTTAGGGGTAAATGTGCGGCACAATGTTGGCATTGACGAATTTGTTCAAGTAGTAATGGTAGTTTATTCATAGCTAGGTAGAAGTTCTGCTTGCCAAAGGGGCCCTACACCCACTAAAGTAAGCCCTAAAATAGGTTGCTTACAGGTAGGATCTATGGAGTATAAAGAATCAGATGTGTTAGTAGAAGAAGATAGCGGTGATGGGCATGATGAAGCCGAGTTATCACCAGATATCTTAGAGATCGAAGATGACGAACTCGATACATGGCCAGAAGAATTAGCGTTAGATGCATTAAATAAAAAATCTAAGATTTCCCCCGTGCGCTTTTCTTTAGAAAAGCGACGCGCTATCGAAGATTATTTAGAGCAACGGCGATTACGCGAAGAGTTCGACTATGAATTTGATTCGGAAGCATCGGAAAGTAATGATGTGACGAAGAGCGAGTAATTATGCACGGTAAGTTTTTGGATTTTGAACAGCCCATCGCAGAACTTGAAGCGAAAATAGAAGAACTGCGTAAATTGGGTAATGATGCCGAAGTCAATGTGAGTGGGGAGATCAAACGCTTAGAACAAAGAAGGGTTGAAGAGATTCAATCTATTTTTAGTTCGCTCAATGCTTGGCAGGTCGTTCAGTTAGCCCGTCATCCGCTACGACCTTATTTCCTTGATTATGTCGATAAGATTTTTACAGAGTTCGATGAATTACATGGCGATAGACAATTTGCCGATGATGAGGCGATTATAGGGGGCTTAGCGCGTTTAGCCGATCAACCGGTTATGCTGATAGGACACCAAAAAGGTCGCGGTACAAAAGAAAAAGTACGGCGTAACTTTGGAATGCCTAGACCCGAAGGTTATCGCAAAGCACTGCGATTAATGGAACTAGCAGAGCGATTTAAATTACCTGTTTTGACATTTGTTGATACGCCCGGTGCTTATCCTGGTATTGATGCGGAAGAGCGTAACCAGAGCGGCGCAATTGCGATTAATTTACAAGCGATGTCTCAGCTTAAAGTGCCTATTATCTCTACCGTCATTGGCGAAGGTGGTTCTGGGGGTGCACTGGCTATCGGCGTTAGTGATCGCGTGCTAATGCTTCAATATAGTGTGTACTCGGTTATCTCTCCGGAAGGTTGTGCTTCTATTCTTTGGAAAAGTGCTGAGAAAGCACCTGAAGCCGCTGCTGCGATGGCAATGACGGCAGAACGTTTGTTAGAGTTAGGCTTAGTTGACCAAGTGATTGAAGAGCCGCTGGGTGGAGCACATAGAGATCCGGATAGTATGATCGATAGCCTAAAAAGAGTGCTCATCCAACAGTGTGAGCAATTACGTGGTTATTCTACGGATAAATTACTGGATCAGCGCTATAAAAAGCTATTAGAAATAGGAACATAGCTAATAAGTTATATGAAGCTTTACAAGCCACGTCAGGCTTTGTATTGTCAGCTCATGTTTAATCCTAAAAAACTCCTTATTTTATTGGGGCAATATCCACAATCCATTTTTTGGGTCGCTTATAGTGGCGGTTTGGATTCACAGGTATTGTTACATGCACTTTCTCAGCTAGTGCCCCCCTCACGTTTGCGCGCTATTCATATTAATCATGGTTGGCATAGCGAGGCGGCGCAATGGGCAGATACGTGTCAACAAACCTGTACCCAGCTGGGCATTCATAGCGAAGTAATTGCAGTTGATGCTCAACCAAAGCAGGGTGAAAGTCCAGAAGCCTATGCACGACAAGCACGCTATGCGGTTATGGCTGAACGATTAGGGAAAGGAGATTGTTTATTAACAGCACATCATCGTGATGATCAGGCTGAAACCTTACTGTTACAGTCATTGCGTGGAGCGGGCCTTCGAGGGCTTGCCAGCATGTCTGAGGCCATGCCGTTTGCAAATGGATTTCTTATTCGACCTTTGCTGAAATTTACGCGTGCAGAATTGCAAGCTTATGCTATAGAACAACAGCTCACGTGGATAGAAGATAGTAGCAATACCGATTTGCGATTTAATCGTAATTTTGTGCGCCATCAGGTATTACCACTCATCCAGCAACGTTGGCCCGAAGCGAGTAAAACCTTAGCACGTGTTGCTGAAAATGCGGCAGAAGCACATCAACTACTTGAAGAACTGGCCTATGAGGATTGGATAAAAGTCCGGGATCCACAATCAAATAATATACTTATTTCCCATTTACTTCATTTGACGCCCGCACGTCGGCGGAATTGTTTACGCTATTGGCTAAAGCAATTACATTTTCCGTTACCTACTCAAATGCAATTACAGCAAATTGAGTTTTTGTTAGAAAGTAAAGGTGATGCAAATCCCCAAGTCAATTGGGGTGGTGTTCAAATTCGTCGTTACCGCGATTTTTTATATCCGATTATATTAAAAGAAAATAAATTACCTCATTTGCCTATTGTCTGGGACCTGCAACAAACGGTGTTACCACTACCACCGTTAGGTTTTTTAATGGCGGAACGAACACAAGGCCAGGGAATTTCTTGTGAGCGTATTAAGACAGAGTCGGTAACGATTAATTTTCGACAAGGCGGAGAGCGGTTTCATGTGCAAGGACGCCTCGGCTCTCATCCCTTAAAAAAGCTTTTTCAAGAATGGGGTGTTCCACCTTGGCAACGTAAAAAAATTCCTTTGATTTATTACCAGGAGCAGCTTATTGCGGTAGCGGATTATGGCGTTAACCCAAGCTATTTGGCTAAGCCCAATGAACAAGGGTATATAATCAGTTTAAAGTCTGAATAGAAAATTTATCCTCATTGCACGCCCTAAAAGTGTGCAATGAGGTTTGCCAGTTTATTGGTGGTCGTCTTTATTTTTGTTAAAAAAGTCGCGAAGTTGTTTTTCCACTTCTTCTTTTTCGACGCCATATCGTTCTTTAATTTTTCCTACAAGTTGATCTTTATTGCCTTTAACTTGTTGCCAATCATCATCAGTAAGTTTAGACCATTGTTCGCGTAATTTACCGACCAGTTGTTGCCACTTCCCTTTTAATTCGTCTGCATTCATTGCTATCTCCTTATGTAATATCAATGGGGTTAAAGGATTTATATTCAAGAAGTATGAGCGATATAAACAAAAAACTAGTTAATTTTGTCTGTTCGAGTATAGCGGAAGTTTACTCAGATACAAGTTTGGGAGTTATTCCCGCGAAAGCGGGAATAATAATGATGCATTAATTGCTTGATTTAAGCGGATTTACTTTCGCCTTTTTTTACTTCCAAGAGATGGATAGTAAATAACAGTGTTTGATTGGGTCCAATGGCTTTATCCACACCGTGTTCACCGTAAGCGAGTTGTGGGGGAATAGCAACTTCGAATTCAGCGCCTGGTTTCATCAGTTTTAAAACTTCAGTCCAGCCGGGAATGACATTGTTAATGGGGAAAGTAACGGGATCTTTCGATTTATCAAAAATAGTGCCATCAATAAATTTACCGGTATACATCACTTTTACCATTGAATTATCGCTAGGTGCTTCACCATTACCGGGATTAATAATTTTATATTGAATGCCGCTTTTTGTTGTGATGATGCCGGGCTTTGCTTTATTGGCAGCTAAGAAAGTATCGCCTTGTTGTTTGTTTTTATCGCTGACGGCTTTAAATTCAGTTTCTTTTTTAGCAATCAGTTGTTGTTGAAAGTTTTTCAAAATATCCACCATTTGTGCTTGTGATAATGAAGTTTTTCCTAGGGTTGCATCTTTTAATCCATGAGCGAGTTCAGTAGGATCAATATCGATTCCTTGCTCCTTAAAATTTTCACCCAGGTCGGCGCCAATACTGTAACTGATTTGCGCTTTGCTCGGATTGGATGTGGAGCTGATATGTTGGGTTGTTGCGCCGAGTTGATTAACCGTGGAGGGAGAGGTAGTCTGTGCAGCTAGTGCTGATGAACTAACGATTAAACTAGCCGTTAGGGTAGAAAGGACGGATAATCTTGTCATTGGGTTGTTCCTCTTGGGAATAGCATTAAAAGAACGTTATATTGCCTTTATATGGCTCGTATAGCAAGATTCAATCCTATATACTCTGCGCACTAGGATTTTCTGCGGCGTTCCCGCTCAACTCGCAATCCTCATGTATGTTTTATACATTCCGGTTGCTTCATTTTCGCGGCGCCTTGCCGAAAATCCTATTGCTTTGAGTATACTCTTCGCCGCTCGAATAGCATGGCTGGAAAACAAGCGATAACTAAAAATAAACTATGCAACTTTCTCAAAAATTTGATGTCATTGTAGTGGGTGGTGGCCATGCAGGGACTGAAGCGGCTTTAGCGGCAGCGCGTTTGGGTGCAAAAACCCTGTTATTGACACATAACATCGAAACACTAGGCCAACTTTCCTGCAATCCTTCTATAGGTGGGATTGGTAAGAGTCATTTGGTCAAGGAAATTGATGCACTAGGCGGTGTGATGGCAAGTGCTGCCGATCACGCCGGAATACAATGGCGTACCTTAAATGCTAGTAAAGGCCCTGCTGTACGGGCAACACGGGCACAAGTGGATCGTAATCTCTATAAACAAGCCATTCGTGCGACATTAGAAAACCAAGCAAACCTACTTATTTTCCAACAGGCAGTGGATGATCTGCTATGGGAAGGAAGTTGTATTAAAGGCGTTGTCACACAATCAGGGATTCATTTTCATGCAAAGACGGTGGTATTAACGGCGGGGACTTTTTTAGCCGGTAAAATTCATATTGGGTTGCAACAATCACAAGGTGGGCGTGCTGGAGACCCGGCTGCAATGCATTTAGCAGAGCGGTTGCGTCAATTACCTTTGCGAATTAATCGCTTAAAAACAGGTACCCCGCCGCGTCTCGATGGTCGAACCATTGATTATAAGCAACTATTAGAACAGCCCAGTGACTATCCTTTACCGGTATTTTCTTATTCAGGAAAGGTGGAACAGCACCCTACGCAGATTAGTTGTTTTATTACGCATACCAATGAAACAACGCATGCAATTATTCGTTCAGGCTTAGATCGTTCGCCTATTTATAGTGGCGTGATCGATGGAATAGGGCCGCGTTATTGTCCATCGATAGAAGATAAAGTCGTGAGATTTGCTGATAAAACAGCGCATCAAATTTTTCTTGAGCCGGAAGGGCTTAATACGCATGAAGTGTATCCGAATGGTATCTCAACGAGTTTACCTTTTGAAGTTCAAGTCGAATTAGTACGTAGTATTAAAGGCTTAGAACAAGTACATATAACCCGTCCAGGTTATGCCATCGAATATGATTTTTTTGATCCGCGTGATTTATTTCCTTCATTAGAATCGCGCATCCTAGAAAATTTATTTTTTGCAGGTCAAATTAATGGAACTACCGGTTACGAAGAAGCGGCCGCGCAGGGGTTAATTGCAGGCTTAAATGCGGCGCGAAAAGCGCAAGAAAAATCAGCATGGTCACCACGGCGTGACGAAGCCTATATAGGGGTTTTAATTGATGATTTAATTACACAAGGCACGTTAGAACCTTATCGTATGTTTACCAGCCGTGCCGAGTATCGTTTATTGCTTCGAGAAGATAATGCTGATCTACGCTTAAGCGAATCAGCGTATCAGTTAGGCTTAATTGACGAACATCGCTGGAAAATTGTTTGTAATAAACGAGATAGCATAGAGCAAGAGCAACAACGTCTGCAGAATCTTTCTGTCAAACCAGAAACATCAGTGAGTGCGGCGATAGAAGTATATTTACAGCAGCCTTTAGCTCGAGACTATCGTGTTTCTGAATTACTGATACGACCTGAATTAAATTATAGTAACTTAATGAACATAGAAGGCTTAGGTCCAGGTGTTTTAGATGTTGCCGTGAGTGAACAAGTTGAAATTCAAGCAAAATATCAAGGCTATATTGACCGGCAACATAATGAAATTCAACGACAAGCACGCTATGAAGCGATTTCATTACCTATGGATTTAGATTACTACACCGTTAAAGGGCTTTCTAATGAAGTACGGGAAAAATTAATTCAACATAAACCATTAACTTTAGGCCAGGCATCGCGCATTTCAGGTGTAACTCCGGCAGCTATATCTTTACTCCGAGTACATTTGAAAAAACGTCAGTCTGGTATAGCTAGCTAAAAAGAATGTCTACTTCTGAAATTTTTAATTTTTCTATTCCGGAAAAATCCGGTCAGCGTTTGCGTTTAGGCAATCTACAGCAAGATAGTATGGCGTTGGTTTTAAGCGAGATTGCCAACAAACAAGACGGCGTTATTTTAACAATAACGCCTGACACGCATACCGCAAATCGTTTAGAAGCTGCATTGCAGTTTTTTTCACCCGGGTTAACGGTACTTAATTTTCCTGATTGGGAAACTTTGCCTTATGACCATTTCTCACCGCACCAAGATATTATTTCACAGCGTTTATTGACTTTAACTCAGCTTCCTTATGTAACACGCGGAATTTTATTAGTTCCGATTACGACGTTGCTGCAACGGCTGCCTCCGCTAAGTTATATTCAATCTACGGGTTTAATGATTCAATGCGGCGAAAAAAGACGCATTGATGAAATGCGCCAAGGGTTGCAAAAGGCGGGTTACCATAGCGTTTCGCAAGTGTTAACCCGCGGAGAATTCGCGGTACGCGGATCTATTTTAGATATTTTTCCCATGGGTAGTGATAGCCCTTATCGTATTGATTTTCTTGATGATGAAGTCGATAGTATTCGTGAATTTGATCCGGATACACAGCGTTCTACAGAAAAGCTAGAAAAAATTGATCTATTACCGGCTAGAGAGTTTCCTTTATCCGAAGCAGCCATTCGTCAGTTTAGACAGCAATGGCGTGAAAACTTCATAGGGAATCCCTTAAATTGCCCGCTTTACGAAGCCGTTAGCCAAGCTTATGTGCCAGCAGGGATTGAATATTATCTCCCTTTATTTTTTTCACAAACACAGTTGTTGCTAGATTATTTGCCTAGCAAGGCATTAATTATAGAAATAAATGATATTCAGCAGCCAGCACAGCATTTTTGCCAAGAAGTTAAGGAGCGCTATGAGCAGCTGCGGCATGATGTAGAGCGCCCTATACTGGCACCGGCACAATTATATGTTGCGAGCGATGAGTTGTTTGCCGCGCTTAAACAGTTCCCGCGCATTGCGTTACAACAAAAATCTTTAGGAGAGGAGTCTGAGCCGTATAATTTTCCAGTAAACGTGTTTCCAAATATTACGATTGATCACAAGTTAGAACAGCCTAGCAATCGTTTACAGCTTTTTTAAAAAGAGTTTTTATCAAATGAAAAAGCACGTGTTTTATTTTGTGCCGAAAGTGCAGGGCGTAGAGAGTTGCTACTCGATTTATTAAAAGATTTAGCCATTCAGCCTAAACGTTGTGAAACATGGGATGAGTTTCTACACGCGACTGATCCCGTACATATTGCGATTGCACCTTTAGAAGAAGGTTTTTATTTTTCTCAGCCACCGTTGGTATTAATCACCGAGTCTCAACTATTTGGCCAGCATGTTATACAGCGACAACGAAAAGTAAAAAGTGCGGATAACCAAGCGATTATTCGCAATTTAGCAGAGCTCAGTATAGGAAGTCCCGTTGTTCATATTGATCATGGTATTGGGCGCTATCGTGGTTTAGAACATGTCAAAGTCGGTGATCAAGAAAATGAATTCTTGATTCTTGAATATGCTAATAATACTAAGCTGTATGTGCCTATTGCTTCGCTGGATTTAATTAGTCGCTACAGTGGTGGCGAATCCGAACATGCGCCTTTACATCGTTTGGGTTCGGATCAATGGGAAAAAGCGAAGCGAAAAGCGGCCGAACAGATGCAGGATGTTGCTGCCGATTTACTGGATATTTATGCACGTAGGGAAGCCGAAAAAGGTTATAGTTTTAGCTTTCCCGATGAAAACTATAGGGCTTTTTCAGCGCAATTTCCTTTTACCGAAACGGCTGATCAAACAAAAGCCATTGAACAGGTTATTACGGATATGACTTCCGCAAAGCCCATGGATCGTTTGGTCTGCGGTGATGTAGGTTTTGGTAAGACAGAAGTAGCTATGCGTGCGACCTTTTTAGCCATACAGTCGAATAAACAAGTGATTATCTTGGTTCCTACGACTTTGTTAGCGCAGCAACATTATCAGAATTTTAGCGATCGATTTGCAGAATGGCCAGTACAGATAGAAATGATTTCACGTTTTCGTTCAGCAAAAGAACAAAAAACGATTCAGGAGCGTTTAAAGTTAGGTACGATAGATATTTTGATTGGTACGCATAAATTATTAAGTAAAGAATTAAAATTTACACGATTAGGGTTATTAATTATTGATGAAGAGCATCGTTTTGGTGTACAGCAAAAAGAACGCTTAAAATCCTTACGTGCTGAAGTGGATATTTTAAGTTTAACCGCTACACCGATTCCACGTACCTTAAATATGGCTTTTTCGGGATTACGAGAATTATCGATTATTGCTACGCCACCCGCACGTCGTTTATCCATCAAAACCTTTGTGCAATTGCGTAATGCGCGTTTAATACGTGAAGCTATTTTGCGTGAATTATTACGTGGTGGACAAGTTTATTTCTTACATAATCAGGTACAAAGCATTGAGAAAACGGCTAGAGAGCTAGAAGAGTTAATACCCGAAGCGCGGATTCAAATTGCACACGGGCAATTACGCGAGCGTGAGCTCGAACGTATTATGGCTGATTTTTACCATCAGCGTTTTAATGTATTGGTATGCACGACGATTATTGAAACCGGTATTGATATACCGTCTGCCAATACTATTATTATTGATCGTGCGGATAAGTTTGGTTTAGCACAACTTCACCAATTACGTGGGCGTGTAGGGCGATCGCATCATCAAGCCTATGCTTATTTGATGACGCCACCAAAAGAAATCATGACAGCGGATGCTATCAAACGTTTAGATGCTTTAAGCGCGTTAGAAGATTTAGGCGCAGGGTTTACCTTGGCCACACATGATTTAGAGATTCGTGGTGCAGGCGAATTATTAGGTGAACAACAAAGCGGTAACATACACAGTATAGGATTTTCACTGTATATGGAGCTTTTAGAGCAAACAGTTAAAAGTTTGAAATCCGGTAAACTACCGAGATTGGCGGATATCGTGGCTGATCGCGGAACAGAAATTGATTTACAAATTTCGGCCTTAATTCCTGAGCCTTATTTGCCAGATGTGCATACGCGTTTAGTTCTCTATAAACGGATTGCGAATGCAAAAAATAAGGAAGCGTTAGAGAGTCTGCAGGTAGAAATGATCGATCGTTTCGGGCTATTTCCTAACGCTATAAAAAATTTATTTCAGATAACCGAGTTAAAATTATTAGCGCAATCATTAGGGATTAAAAAAATAAATGCAGGGCCGCAAAGTGGTTTTATTGAGTTTAGTGCAAAGCCGCAAATTAACCCCGCCGTTATTATTCAGCTGGTTCAAAAAAAGCCATCACAATATAAACTGGATGGCTCCTCCCGGTTACGTTTTATTTTTGAGCAAATCAGTGCTGAATCTCGTATTAAAAATATTATTTATTTATTAAATGTTTTTTCTAAAAGTTAATTTTTCTATTAATTAATAGAAGTTATATTAATAATTTTTTAAGTCTCCTTTGCTATAATTCCATCTAAATAATTCAAATGAGATCATAATATGAATCTTGAATCTATTTCTATGGCAAGGTTGATAGTCAATGATTGTGTGGGAAATTCCCAAGAGCTACAAGGTGATTACGGTAGAATTTTATGGAGAAAGTTAAACAAACAGCTAACTTCACAGGCTGTTATGGCAGGCGCGCTCGGTAATAGTGCGAGGATGTCGGTGGGGCAAAAAGAGGGTTGGTTTTATAAATCATTGTCTTATTTAGCAGGAGCCCTAATTCTTCGCATGTTGTTGGCGATTGAAATAGGAGCGATGATTACGGCAGCGCTAACACTTTTTCCGTTTATAGCGGTGGCTACGCCAGTGGTAATTAGTTTTTTAGGAACAACTATTGTAACCGGGGTGTATGGATTGTTAACGTCGTTAAGTAAAAATAGAGCGAAAATATCAGCCAAAGCTTTTATGGGAAATAAGCCAAGCGATGAAATGCTTAAGATGGTTTCAGATTTAGTGGTTCTTTTTAATGTAGATAAATTCCAATTAATCTATAGTAGATCAAAAGAAAGTAGTTTGTGGGATAAAATACAAGAACCTTTTCATCGGCTACATCGTCGACTAACGAAGATAAAGGCGCCAAAAAATAAACAGGATAGAGAGATAAGAAAATTTTTAAAAAAAGAATCTAAAAAAATATGGAAAATTTTTACGGATTGTACACATAATCCAGGGAAATATGAGCTTTATAAATCAGATCCACTTGCTGAAAAAATCCTAGAATTTTTTGAGAGTAAATTTGAGTTAGACGAACCTGACATAGAAAAATCTAGACAATTGGAAATTAATGTGCTTTGGCTAACGGTATTTGCACAGTATTTAACTAAAAATAATCCAGAATTAATAGGGGCTTCGGATTCTATCGATAAGATATTAAATAAATTAAATACAATTTTTTCTCATCACGTTGATCCAGAACGATTGGATAAACATCGTGCACGGGAATCTCGTTCTGCCGATTCTTTAAATGAAAGAATGCAGCGTTTGGAAGCCTTATATAAGGAACGAATAGATATACTGAGAGGGGAATTAGCAAAACAATCCACGTTAATAGGTCGACTACAAAGTGAAGTACAACATTTGAGAGAAGAATCACGAATAGTAGCTGGAAGTCAACGTGCACATAGAGAAGTGGATGAAATCCCTTTATTACGAACCCGTTCATGTGCTTCTATTAATTTTTTCTCTATTCGTAAGACGTGCGGAGAAGCGTTGGTTCCATCTGCAAAACCTGTTTTGTAAGGCTAGCAGGACAAGCGCATCTAAATAGAAAAAAGGCCATTAAATCAAGTAGTTAAAAAAGTTCATCGATAATTTAAAAAGAAGAAAAGCCTCAAAAATCAACTACTTAAAAATTAAGATGCGTTTGACCTGGGGTTGTTTCGGGATTCTAAGGGGTTTAAGAATTTTTTAATGTAACCACGGTATCATCTACAGTCAACTTATAATTCAAAGAATATCGTGATTCAACATGCCAGAGCACAACTCTCCCCGTAGCTATAGTAGCATATCGTACTATATAACGGAGTTTTTCAGTTTTCTTTTTAAAAAAACTATTCTTCCACTTATGGACCGAATAGCTTCGTTTTTAACTAGGAAAATAGAAAAAAAAATCGAACATAATTTAGAAAAACGCCTAGCCCGTAATGATTTTTGTTTTGCATTACTAAACACGCTATACAAATGGGGTTGTGTAACCCAGGAGAACTATAAATACTATGCAGAAGTCAGAAAACATCATTCGGGTACAGAATTTTTGATGGGTATGTTGTTAGGGAAGGCAAAAAAAAAGGAATCTGTGTACGCGGGAAATACGGTGGATAATGATAGCTTCGATATTTCTGCTCAATCAGGCCTTTTTAAAGGTGGTGTCTATGTTCTTGCCGTAGCTGCTTGGGTTTCTTATAAATGTTACGAAACTTACTCAACTTTAAAGAATGGACAAGTTATTAGCTTGGATAAAGATAGCAATTCATTAGACAAAATTTATTTTGCTAAAATTTTGTTACGAAGAACCAAACGAATTGTTAATTCTACCGGTTGGGATAAAGAGGGGAAGGATTTATTTTTTAGACCGGTTAAATGCCCGGATGGATTGCAGAGAGTGCGAAAATGTTTAGCTGATATTGATAGCATCTTAGATAAGAGTGAATTGACGGAGTTAATTAATAAAATAAATGAGATCCGTGATCTCGTTACTAAAAAGAGCAAAGGACCTAATTTATATCAGCCTCATTGGTATAGGTCCCTTCGAACACAGAGGACGTATGAAATGCTTTCAGATATATATGAAGCATATAGTAAATGCACATTTGAACCTCAGGATGATTGGGTGAAAATAAAAGAAGAAGATGAAAATGCTTTAATTTTTACAGATAAGCTGTATAGCGATGATTGGGGACCATTTCTTCCCAAAACAAAAGAGGATACAGAACTAGCCTCAGATCACTTAGGATCTTCTTTTGCTACGCCATTGGCGGATAATCGCATTGAAAATACTCTTATTGGGAAAACTTCTTCATTCTTTAAATCACACGTTGATTCTTTAATTTCAGCTTTGAGTAGTTTTAGCGGCGAAATAAAGGATGTTGTCAAAATGTGTAGTAGTGCAAGGTTGCTTTTCTAATAAGCTACGAGTATTAAATCTGGCAAACATTACATGATTTTTACGTACGATTGACGACGTAATTGTCGTAACCAGTTTTGTAAGGCTTGTTGAAATTTTTTCTGATAAACCCATTGTGCCGCTTGTTCGCGCGTGAGTGACTCGGTGGTTTGTAGTTTTTGTTCGCGGCCTAAGACCTGTATCAAATGCCAACCGAATTGAGTTTGAAAAGGTAAACTAAGCTGATTAAGCGGTAGTTTGTTTTCTTGTGTTTCAAAGGTTGGATCAAATGTACCGGGCAGTGTCCAGCCTAGATCACCGCCTTTGACAGCAGATCCAGGATCTTGTGAATATTTTTTTGCCAGGTCAGCAAAGTTACCACCACGTAAAATTTCAGCACGGATTTCTCTCAGGCGTTGTTCGGCTTGCTTATTACTAACCAACGGAGAAGTTTTAATTAAAATATGTCGCACGTGTGTAGATGTGACGGTACGAGGTGCAGTTGCTGAGCTTCCACGGCTCTCTAACAAACGAATGAGATGAAAGCCATTTTGTGCTTGAATAGGACCTGCTATTTCGCCTGGTTTTAATGACTGTACCGATGATTGAAAGATATCTGGTAATTCATTCAGGGGGCGCCAGCCTAGATCACCGCCAGATAGGGATAATGATGCATTTTGTGGTTGTTCCACCAGTTGTTGGAAAGAGCGGCCACTTTTTGCTTGTTGCAACAGAGATAAAGCTGCTTGTTTGGTCGTGGCTAAAACGTTTGATGATGGATTATTTGGAAGTGGTACTAGCAGATCTTCAATATGATAAGCGGCATTTCCTGAATTAGGTTTTGGCATATGTGCAAGCGCATCGGTTATTTCTTGTGGGGTCACAGTAATTTTTTGGCCCACTTCATCTTGTTGTAAACGAGCCGTAATTAATTGTTCACGTATTTTTTGTCGATACTTTGCGTAAGGTATATTTTCTTGCTCGAGTCGACTACGTAATTCTCCAACAGTGAGACCATTACGCTGGGCAATGCTTGCGATTGTTTTATCTAAACCCGCCTCATCCACTTTCATACCGGCCGTTTCAGCTAATTGACGCTGTAATTCAGTATCGATCATATGATTAAGAACTTCCGTGCGAAAACTGGCGGCAGTAGGGATAGGCTTATTTTCGGCTTGTGCTTGTTGGCGTGCTAATTCTATTTGCTCGTTAAGCTGTTGCTGCGTGATAACGTGTGTATTAACGACGGCAACAATACGATCCAGGGTTTCAGCGGCACTAGCCATTGAAACAAGCAAGCTGCTTAATAAAATAACAAGAGAAACAAATTTTTTAAAATGATGCATAGTTCACTACTATAAAAGATTGGCACTAGACTGGAAGTTATCCGTATAGCCAGGAATATTACTTGTCAAAAAGCTGGTTATATCACTGATACCTATGGTACTCAAGCCTTTGAACTGCCATTGGAAGTAAATAACATTGTTAAAAATAGGGTCACTATTTTGATTTAAAGCATAAAAAGTACGACCTGCGACGGCACGAAATGCCCAGCAACAACTATCGTACTGAAGTCCATAGAAAAAGCTTTGTGAATAATTATGGCTGAAATTATAGTTCCATCCTCCTACAGTACTCCACTGATTTTTAAGTGGCGTCGCAAAAGAGAAGCCAAGCCGATTGAAATCATTTTGTGAGCTGTTAGGTGGTGTGGGAGGATTTGTTAGCAACACATCACCAAAACGAATACGTCCGTAGTTAATGTTAAAGAGCTGGTTTGGGTAAGGGTGATATTGTACATTAGCCGCTGCATTAATAATCTCATGACTGGAAGGATCCCAGGCGATATCGGCCGTTGTACTCCACTTTGAGCTGAGGTTGTAATTAAGCTGGCCGGCAAGGGGCGAAAACTCGGCTGTGGGTGAGGTCGCGCCTACGACAAAGGGATTAGCACACAATGTTCCTGCCGTGCTCAGTTGATTTTGTAGCGGGCTACACAAACCCACACGTCTGTTTTCAAAGTAATAGATTTCACCAATACTTGCTCTGAGTTTTTCTGCTCCAGTCGTTTGATCGAGCAGTCGAGTGGTTAGAGCAAAACTAATTTGGTTTGCATCCCCGATTCGATCATAGCCACTGAATCGATTCGTCAAAAAAAGGTTATCATAACTAAAAGGGATGAGCGCGCTATCAAAAATAGGAATATTATTTTGATCGCGATAGGGCACATACAAATAAAAGAGGCGAGGCTCTAAGGTTTGTTGATAAGCGTGAGTACCCCAATCAAATTGACGATCAAAATATAAACCACTATCAATGCTAAATAACGGTGTTGTGCGTTGAATCGCACTTTTATATCCCGGCACTTGGTTACGAATGTTGTAATGCGTTAAGCTTAGTTGTATGCGAGGAATGATGTAATAACTTTTATCTAGAATAGGATAGCTGATAGAAGGTTGAATATTCAGGCGTAATGCTTGCGGCGGTGGAACTAATTCACCAGGATTGTTTAACGCTTGAAAATAATTGAGTTGATTGCTCAATTGATAATTAAATCCATGAAATGACTGTGTGCTACTACTTAAATCGATTTCGGGCAGGCTGTTATAAGGATTATTAACCGGTGCTTGGTTCAAAGGATGAAGTGTTTGGTAGCGCATTAAACGTGTTGTGAAATTCCAGATATCCCCTGAATAATTTATCTCAGCGTGTTGAGCGAGCTGATTAATAGCAATAGTGTTTGGATTGCTAAAATCTTCTACATAATAATCATCTCCCACCCAATTAAAATCAACAAAGCTGGACCATCGAGGTGACCATTGGCGTTGTTCTTGCCAAGTGAGTGAACGTCGATTGTCACGAGGAAAAATAAGCGGATTCGTATTCGGGTAAAGAAAAGGAATTTGATCTGCAAGTTTAGTGGCAGCACGATCATGGGGAAGATAAGTCGCTGTTATTCTTCCTTCGCTTTTACGCGTGAGATAACGCAATTCCCCATTTAATTGTATTCCGCGTTTAGTTAAAAATGTCGGTGTAAATAAGAAATCGTAATTTGTTGTAATATTCCAATAATAAGGAAATCCAATGCCAATACCGGATTGTGTGGTGTTGTTCAGATTGGGAAATAAAAAACCGGATTGGCGACGATCATCAATGGGAAACCCAATATAAGGACTATAAAAAATAGGAGTTCCTTTAAAATCTAACCAGGTGTTATAGGCTTTACCTCGTCCCGTATCCCGATTTAATATTATTTTTTTCGCAGATAATTGCCAAACAGGATTGGTTGGTGCGCAGGTGGTATAATTTGCATCATATAAGGTAATCAGGCCCGGATAATTTTGTTCTGCATTGCTTGCGGTTCCCCAAGCATTAATAGGCATTTTTTCATTTGTGCCGAATAAGATAGTGCTGCTACGCAATAAAATGCGATAAATAATATCCGTGATTGAACCGGATTGTTTATCAATATCTAAATGTGCCTTTTTAGCTTTTATTAATAGATTAGGTTCGTGGATCTTAATTTCACCACGTAAATCCATATTAGTAATTTTACCGGAGACAGGATCACGATAAAAATAGACTTTATCCGCATACAGAACGCGTCCTGGTTGTGTAATAACAACATGCCCACTTAAAGTGGAAGTGCCCTCAAATGAAAAATGAGATTGTGCCGCATCAATATGAGTAAAAGCTTGATCAAAGTTGGCTAAAGACATTTTAGCGTAAGCGTGCAGAGGATCCAGGTAGGAGCCTCTACAAATACTTAGCTTATCCGGTATCCAGCCGAGCTCATGTGCAACGGATGTGCTTTCGGCAGTTGCTGCACTGACTGGCGTTATAAGGCCGCCCGCAATGAATAGACAAGCAATAGCGCGTAAGGAAATTACCGATTTGTCGCTTACGCTATTCCGTGTGTTGCCGTTATATTCATTACGTTTCACAGCGCAGTCTTTATACTTAGTTTCATGATTAAAAATTATTACCGAATAAATCGATAAGCAAGGCAGTTATTGCCATTAAAGCTGATATTAATGATAGTGCCATGCTTATTAGTTTCAAACGTCGTACGGCAGTAACGCACCATCGTTATATTGCTGAGCCAAGGTTCTTCATAACTTTTAAAGAGCGTGTCATTCGTGTGTAAAGGTTGGCGCTTAGCATCAGGAATACTAGAAAAGCTTTTGCGCATATATTGATAAAGTCTATGGCCATTGGCAAGTTTTACGACTGCTTCCGGTTGTCCCCACTGTTGTCGTAGTGTTTGAATATTCTTTCCTCGCCAGTGCTGTATTTGTTGCTGATAAGCGGTAGACGAAGCACAGGCGCTTAATAAAAAACATAAAATGCATGAAATAAAAAGTGATGAGCGCATGTTATTTTTCCTTGCTTGTTAAAGCGTGCCGAAGTTTATGGAGTGTTTCTGAATAATCAGCTGAATTAAAAATAGCGGAGCCTAATATAAATGTGTTAGCGCCCGCATTTGCAACGGTCGCAATATTATTTTCTTTTATACCGCCATCGACGCCTAAACGGATGTTTAGGTTTTTTTCTTGAATAAGCTGTTTAACAGTAGTTATTTTATCTAAAACCTCAGGTATAAAGGGTTGCGCAGCAAATCCAGGATTGACAGACATCATCAGTATAAAATCCAGCTGATCCCAAACAGCATTTAAGTAGTTTAAATCGGTTTTTGGGTTGATAGCTAATCCTGCGTTACATCCTAACACATGAATTTGTTGTAGATTTTTAGTGACATCATTGCTTGCTTCGGGATGAAAACTGATTTGTTTGGCACCTGCTTTAGCAAAACCACGGATCAATGCATCGATTGGTTCTACCATCAGGTGTACATCTAAAAAAGCATGCGGAAGGTGCTTATGTAATGCCTCACAAACCATCGGTCCAAAAGTGAGGTTGGGTACATAATGATTATCCATGACATCAACATGTAGCCAATTGGCCCCTGCCTTTAATACAGCGTTGGCTTCTTTAGCTAAGTGACCCATATCAGCAGATAAAATGGAAGCCGAAATCACATACTCTTTACACGGATACATTATATCCCCTTCGCCGCGCAGATGCGTTCATAAGCGGCCTTAATGTTTTGGGTTTTCTCGGTTGCAATTTTTATCATTTCTTCCGGGAGTCCTTTTGATACAAGTTTATCAGGATGATGCTGGCTCATTAACTTACGATAAGCTTTTTTAATTTCCGCTGGTGAAGCACTTTCAGGAATCCCTAAGATAGCATAGGCATCGCGCAGATTCAGCTGATGTCGGGAGTGAGATGATTGGTGTTGGTAGTGCCCTTTTTGCTGTTGCTGGCTAGACTGCTGCCTAAAGGCTTGTTCAAAATTGAATATATGCTCGAAGAAACTAAAGTTAATGGGAGTAAAGCCTAAATATTGATAAATTTTTTGTAATACTTTCTGTTTGTCACGACTGATAGGTTGTTCGGCCAATGCGCTTTGCATTTGTATTTCCACAAACAGCTTCAGTAATACTTTGTTTCTATGACAGGTTTGGACAAGGTGCTTTAAGGTTTTCTCTAAATCAAAAGAGCGCTGTTTGCCTTGATTAAATAAGTCAATGGCTTTTTTGCGCATGGTTTCCGTTAAACCTAGCCGAGTCATAATGGCACGTGCCGCTTGAATTTCAGCTTCTGACACACGTCCATCTAATTTAGCGATATGCCCCATGACCGAAAATGTGCTGTCAAAGAAAACCTGTTGTGCAACCGAAGGATTGATGGAGGAAAAAGTCCAGCCCTGATTTCTAGAAAGTCCCCGATCAAATAGATGCCCAATGAAAACACCGAGTATGAGTCCGAATGGGCCAGCAAGTAAAAACCCAAAAAACCCCCCGATGAGCTTACCCCATATATTCATATTGAAAACCTGATTTATAAAATTTTGCTTAAGACTAACAGGATATTATGTTGCCATAAAGTCGGCGAGGCGATAGACTGAGAGGATTTTTCGCATTAATGTATAATTTTTTTAGGCATGCGATACTTATATACAATAATCTTCTATTTATTGCTGCCTTTTATCTTATTGCGTTTATGGGTAAAAAGTCGTAAAAATCCCGTCGCACTTAAATTTTGGCATGAACGCTTAAGTATAGGATTACGCCCAGTACCGCAACAGGGGATTTGGTTGCATGCCGTATCCGTTGGGGAGTCAATGGCGGCTATTCCTCTGATCAAAGGGTTACAGCAGCGTTATCCCAATATCCCTGTGATTGTGACGAATGAGACGATTGGTGGGGTAAACTGTATTCATGCGGGACTAGGAAGTCGCGTTACACAGCTTTATTTTCCTTATGATCTTCCCTGTGTTTTAAAAAGATTTTTTAAAACACTCAAACCGCGTTTGCTCATTTTAATGGAAACAGAATTGTGGCCTAATTTGTTAGTAGCAGCACATCAGAACCAGCTGCCTGTGGTGCTGGCTAATGCCCGTTTATCAGCGCGATCAGCAAGACGTTACCGCCTTATTTTGCCTCTGATGCAAGCGATGTTAAGAGGTATTAGTAAGGTGATTGCGGCGACACAGGCGGATGCGGATCGGTTTGTTGATTTGGGATTACCACGAGAGCGAGTCCATGTGACGGGTAGTATCAAATTTGATTTGGAGCTTCCGCCGCAACTCAATGAACAAGCTCAAGCATTGCGCGAACATTGGGGAAACGATCGACTGGTTTGGATAGCAGCGAGTACCCATGAGGGTGAAGAAGAGCAGATATTAGAAGCTTTTTCGCAGCTAAGAAAAAAATTGGCTAATGTGTTGTTAGTTTCAGTACCTCGGCATATTGATCGCGCGGATCGTTTAAAGAACTTTTATCAAAGCCATGGTTACCAGGTAATAAAGCGTAGTGAGAATAAACCTTGTTCTGCTACCACAGATATTTTTGTAGGCGATACACTGGGAGAATTGCTTTTATTCTACGCAGCGGCTGATCTTGCTTTCATAGGAGGGAGTTTGGTAAAGAAAGGTGGGCAAAATCCACTGGAGCCCGCCGCCGTGGGATTAGCTTTGCTAACAGGCCCTTACACGTTTAACTTTGCATTGATTACAGAGCAGTTAAAGCAGCGCGGTGTAGAAATTCAAATTAATACCGCCAAGGAATTGGAGGAGCAGGTTATTACGCTATTATCTGATCTACAAAAACGTAAACAAATGGGTAGTGCTGCAAAAAATTTTATTGAAGAAAATAAAGGCTCATTGCAAAAACATCTAAAACTGATTGAAAATCTCATACACGAAAATTAATTATGTTTACTGGTATCACACAAGGCTTATTTCGCGTTAATACAGTGCTTAAACGAGAAGGGTTATTACATTACACCGTGATTTTAAATGGAAACTTGGTAAAAGGTTTAAAACAAGGTGCAAGCGTCGCGATTGACGGCGTGTGTCAAACAGTCGTTTCTATTGATGGACTTGAGGTGGGCTTTGATGCGATGTTAGAAACCTTATCTAAAACCACCTTAAGTGAACTTGCTATTAATAAAAAAGTGAGTGTAGAAAGAAGTATCGGTTTGGATGATGAGATAGGCGGCCATGAAGTCAGTGGGCACGTGTTTGAGAAAGGCGAGATTATTGCAAAAAAAAATACGAATAACAATTTGTGTTTAACAATACAATGTTCGGATAAATGTTTTTCTTTTATTAAAACCAAAGGTTTTATTGCCGTGGATGGTTCTAGTTTAACGGTTGGGGTAGTGAATAAAGCAGAAAATAGTTTTGAGGTTTATTTGATTCCTGAAACATTGCGCGTCACTAATTTTGGCAATAAAAATGTTGGCGATCACGTTAATCTAGAGCCCGATATGAAAACGATGATTTTAGTAGAAGCAGTACAATCGCATTTTGCTGATATTTACCATAGATTGGAAAAAATAGAAAACCAACTTAAAGTAAAATAGCTAAGATATCGGTTAAATGCTTAATGGTATAGGTGGGCTTGAGTGCGCGACAGCTTTTTGCATCCCCATAGCCATATTCTGCCCAACAGGAATCAGCGCCAATATTTTGTGCGAATAATATATCGGCTGGTGTATCGCCTACCATCAATATTTCACGTGGGTTTATCAATGGAAATTTTACTTTAATAAAATCATTATAAGCCATAGGGTCAGGCTTTTTACGTAGTGTTTTAGTATCGCCGACGGTTATCGAAATATATTTTTCAAGTGCAAAGTGCTTTAATGCAGTATTAACAGCGGCAATCGCTTTGTTGCTAACGACAGTGAGTATATAACCTGCAGCATAAAGTTCGGCTAATACCTCATCCGCTTTTGAAAAGGGTGCACTTTTTTGTTCCCCTTCTTTTAAATAAATTGTTTCGTAGGCATCAAGTAGTTTTTGAAGTTCGGCATCTGATAAATTTGGGCTCAGCGCCTTTAGGGTGCTTTCCATGCCAAGGCCTTCTCGAATGGTTGCATCGGCGAAATCATGCTCGGGGACAGTTTTGTCAAGCGTTTCATAGGCTTTTTTAATACAAAAGAGAATTGCTTCGTGGGTTGCACAAAGTGTACCGTCAAAGTCAAAGATAATTAGTTTATAATTATTCATAGTCTAAAGCCGAATAATATCGTCTAAAAATAAAGCATTAATAATAGCTAGTAATATAAATATTGTAGCGTACTATGAATTTTATGGCTAAGGAAAACGCGATTTAGTGAGGGAGGTAAATTCATTTTAATGAAAGGTCTTGTTTGGTTTCGAGAAGATATACGTATTCATGATAATACGGCACTTTATCAGGCAGCTAAAAGCTGCACGGATGGCATCGTCGGTATTTTTGTTATTGATGCTGGTTTATGGCGGCAGCACCGTATGGCAGCTTGTAGAGTCCGGTTCATGTTATCTGGATTAGAAGAGTTGAGTGCTTCCCTCCAAAAGAGAAATATCCCGCTTGTAATTGTACAAGTTAATAAAACAACTGATATTGCTAAAATATTCCAAGAATATATGAAGAAATATAATTTAGGGACTTTATTTTTTAATCGGCAATATGAGCTCAACGAACTTCGTAGGGATAAACAGATTTGTGATTATTTACAGAAAAAATATATCCAGTGTAATAGTTATCATGATCAAACTATTTTAGCACCAGGAACAGTGTTGACGAAAAAAAGTAATTATTTTACTGTTTTTACGCCTTATCGAAAGGCGTGGTGCTATCAACTAATGAATCAAGAAAATAAAATAAAAATAAACCCATTACCTAAAAAAAATAAAAATCTAATTGTTCAGTCGACGGAAGTACCTAGCCATATAATAGGATTTTCTACCAAAATCATTTGGCCTTCTGGCGAAAAAGAAGCACGACGTCGTCTAAAACAATTTATAAAAAATAGTTTATTTAATTATCAAAAATATCGGGACTTTCCTGCTTGTTTTGCAACAAGTCAATTGTCGCCTTATTTAAGTGCGGGGATGATATCAGCAAGGGAGTGTTTTTTGTCAGCCATATTTGCAAACAATGGTGAGTTAATGACAGGAAGTAAAGGTGCAATTACTTGGATGACTGAATTAATTTGGCGTGAGTTTTATAAACACCTATTGTGTGCTTTTCCTAGACTTTCCATGCATAAACCGTTTCAATTAAAAACTGAGAAATTACCATGGCGGTTTAATAGCAAGCAAATGTTAGCTTGGAAAAATGGAAAGACGGGTTATCCAATTATTGATGCAGCAATGCGACAATTGAATCAAACAGGTTGGATGCATAATCGTTTACGTATGATAGTGGCGATGTTCTTCACTAAAAATTTATTTTTTGATTGGCGTTTAGGTGAGGATTATTTTATAAGCCATCTAATTGATGGTGACTTAGCTGCAAATAATGGTGGATGGCAATGGAGTGCTTCAACTGGTACGGATGCGGCGCCATATTTTCGTGTTTTTAATCCTATAAGGCAAAGTGAGCGCTTCGATCCGAAAGGCGACTTTATTAAAAAATATTGTCCTGAATTAAAAGCGTTTGATACACATGCTATTCATGATCCTTATGGCCGTGCGCCAGATTTAGCAAAGCGCTGTAAATATCCAAAACGGATTATCGATCTTAATGTTTCGAGGCGAGCAGCAATTAAAGCATTTAAGATGCTTTAAGCTATATTAATACTAATTAAATAAGCTATACAGAACTCTATAATTAGAGTTGAGTATAAGTCATATACTTTTTATCTTAATTTACTGGGCATTAAGGTAAATGGAAGGGGAAGTAGTAAGTAGTGTAAAGAATAAAAGGTATAAGGTTATCCACCATCGCTAGGATTTTTTGAGGAATCCCACTCATGTGGATAACCTTATAATCATACCAGACCACATGAGGCATTAGCATTTAAAACACCTCACCAAATCAGAACAAAATAATGAAAAACTCTATTTGAAAACGGGCACGTAAATGGGAGTTTTACAATGTGTGAAGGGGTATGTCTACAAATTGCTCATCATTTTGCTCATCATTACTGGCTGTAGTCGTAGCAACTCCGAAAAAAAGACTCGCTGCAGAACACCACCGTTGTACACGTTGCTTACCTTGAGCTACACGCACATTTGTCTCTTTCCAGGTTTGTTCGCTTTGTACAACACGGTTATTATCTGTCTCCAGCGCTATCGCATGGACTAAACTCTCCATTAAAAATAACTGACTCAGTGCGTTTACTAGTTTATCCAGATAGCGTGTCGCTGGAATACCTATTATCTCAAGCACAATCGGCAATTGTGGTAATACCAACAAGCCCACACAATAATAAAATCCGGACCAATCCGCTTGACTATAATAACTGTAGGCTAAACGTAGACTCCAGCTTAAGATCATCGCTAACTCAGGTGATTTCCGTAAGATAAACGGTAATACGCTGCTAACCAGCATCCACAAATTGCAGCCAAACTGTAGAAAATTTGTCAATACATGCACAATACCTTTGGCCTGGGGTGTATACCGACCGAATAAACACGTCAGCTTACTCTGTGTTTCATGATGAACTAGTCCTGTCTCCAGTAAGGCGGCACCGACACTAGAGATCGCTGAAGTAGGAAAAATTGATGGTACGAATAAATGACTGAATGCCATTAACCAACTCTGCACTAATCGACTTTCTTCCTGCATTCGCCAGTCAATCCTTAATCCTAGTTTCTGTAAGATATCGCCACAATGCGTATGTAGTAACGCATGACTTCCCAACATATAGCCAAATGTTTGACACAGCTGATGCTGAAACCATGCCCACTGCCGCTCAGTAAACTGCCAACGTGCTTTGTTTGATGATAGTGTACGAACCAGCTGGTCAAACTTTTCATTTAGCTCCGCCGGTAGATTCTGTAAAACTAGAGGTTGGTTATCGCCCGATGCATATTGAATCGTTATATTGCCATCGTTTACTGTTAGCACCGTGGCATCATGAATAGGATGATCCGCCTGACCCGATAGGGTGACCCAATCAATACTCTGTCGTTTTTTCCACCACACCAACGCAGCATCCTTGGCGTTATCTATACACAGACCTGCCCAATGATTGGCTAGCTGCTGACACGCCCCTTTTTCAAAAGTATTATTCAGCACTTCAGCGCGCGCTTGACGCACACCCGCTAATAACGCACCCATCGCTGCTACTTCCTCCAGACCTATCCTGGGCTGCCTAGGGGCCCTTATCCGTCTGATAATAAATAAACCTATCCCCCCTGCTATAAGAGCCCCCCCACCTATGGCTAAACCGATCGATGTCCAGGGTAATAAGCTAGGTGAATGATCTCCTGCTTGGCTGGGAAGAGGCTGCATGACTGCATTAGTTTCTGCAGTTAGTCTGTGTGATTGATACTGGGCAGGTAAACTATGTCCATTTTGCTCTACTCCAGGTGTAGAGATTAAACGCTGATTTTCTTTTTGCCAATTCATTAACTGGCGTATAATTTGATTGAGAATATTAACTTTCTTATTGTCAATACGGTGTTGTAAAGACTCTATTAATCCCAATGGCAGTTTATTTGTCACGCGTACTGCTTGAAACAAAAAAGCGATTTCTTCTGCATTAATAAGTGGAAAATAGGCTTTTAAGTCTATTAAGCCTATTTCAGACACATCCATTGCACTGACTTTTGCTATTATGCCAAAGTAAATAAGCCGTTTGTTTGACGCCAGATTCACCTGCAAACAATTGTCCTAAACGCCGTAAGATAGTGGCATCGTCCCTATAAGTATTTTTATAAATCTGAATAAACTGATTCAAATCCGCTTGCGTTGCAAAATCTAAGTGTTTATAAAAATTCACTGTAGCTGATTTTTCAGCTTGAGCTTGTAAAATAAGCAAAAATTTTAAATCCTCTATCATTTCTATAGATAAATTGATTTTTTTTTGTTGCCTTGCTACTAATTCCCTAAAGAGCGCATGATAGATAGCCTTTTCTATATGCTGAATTTCGGTTAACTCAAATTTCTCTAAACCCTGAATATCCACACCGTCTATGATGAGTTCATTTATTCTATGTAAAGGATTATCCCAATATAAAGCAGTAATATGACTATTTTTTTCATTTGTTGTATAAAGGTTCAACTGTAGATGATTAGATAACACTGATACATTCACATGATGTAGTGCTATATCATCCAATTGTACGATCACGTATTTTTGCTCGCCAGAGGTTTCATTGGCAGATGGGCGCGAATAAATTAGTTTAGGTAAATCCGTAAAACGATAAACGTAATGTTCAATACGTTCTTCTGCTAACAGCTGCATCACAGTGAGTTGATTCACTGCTAATTTAGCTTTTTCGTTAACAGAATGGCTTTTAATCGACTTATTTCCCGCCATGGTATCTGTTATAAAAGTACCATTTTCAACCGCTAATAAGCTTAATTGTAGTTTAATTAATGAATCCGTATAGAAATCTTTTATACGTAACGCCAGGCCTTCTTCCTGCCGATTAGCATCTACCAGTAATAAATCACGGGTATCATGATAATAAATCCAACTTTCAAGATCACTGCTTTCTATCGCTATTTTAGGATAATGTGCGATGAATGCCGCATCTAAAGTAAATATTTTTTGTTTAACTGCCCGGTAATAAGGAATACCAGATACTAAGCCATTTTCTTGATAAGGCATCCATAAATTTCCATAAATATCTTGTAAAGCCAAATGCTGATGGTTTTTATTTACAAAGTAATCTTTAACAAGAAACGCTTTCTCTAAGCTATTATCCTTAATCAGTAAGCTTCCATTCTGTCGAGTTAAGTGAATAGTTGCTATCGTATCAGGCAATAAGAGCAAATCCAGTGCTTTATCTTGAGAGTCGTTATTAATAATGATTAAAGGATGTGTTGTGTTTTTTCGTTCAATTGGAAAAATCTGTTGTTTCCGAGCCAAATAAATATCTTCGCCCTCTCCGCCCAATGTAAAATCAATCTTCTCGTCAAGCAAAGGAATCATATCCGCTTCCTGACTACCTATACATATAAGCGCATTATTCCCATCGAGGTCTGGGTAAAGTTCTAAAAAGCTTAATAGCGTATTGTTAGCTGAAGTGATATTGAAATATGTCACGAGTTGATTTGTTCTAAAAAGAGGAGTATTGATCTTCCCCATTAAAACAAAATCGCTGCTAAACAACGGCTGCTCTTCCCTAGACGGCTCAGATAATAGCGGATTAATCTGATAACTACCGATTTCATCAGCAAAAATATAGTTACTTGCATTACTTGCTGTATTCCAATAATTCTGTAGTTTAATAGTGAGAAATTGTCCCGAAGCTATAAGCGATTCTATTTTTAAATAGTTTTCATTGAAAAAATAGTATAATGCACTCTGCATTATTAATGAGATCGCATCGACTGCAAGTGAAACAGGAAAATGACGCTGGCCTATATCAATGTTAATAAGACCTGTTTGATTGAAATTGATACGATAATTGGGCTTTGTATCGACATTAAAAAATACATCATCCTTGATCTGTACATTAGTATAACCTGATAAAATAGCCCGTTGGCAGCTAATCTCGTCCGGTGTTTCAGCCGTTCCACCCAAACTATTAAATAAAATAGGCTCGCTACGCTCAGCACTATCCCCATAACAATCGAAATAATCAGGCTGACCTGAACGACCTACTATTTTATTTATCTGTTTTGTCTTTATCGACAAATAATTCTCTATAAATAGCCTGGGATTTTTACGAAAGCTTGTTATATCGTTATCTGAATACTCTTTTATTCGTAGTCTTTCATCACTATAAAAAAGTGTTTGATGCGTACCGCTCAAACCACTCGCATCTACTATATCGACACTATCAACATTTCCCTCTAAACGGCCTATAAACGTGGCATTTAATAAGTTGTAACGATTTATTTTATAACCACCCACCAGTGTGGCATTACCTGAGTAAATATTAAAAATAGTATCGTGATCGGGACTTCCCTGTATTTTACCCGCACTAATTAAACTTAAATCTAATAATATAACACCCTTATCATTTAGCCTTTTCATTTGTTGGATACGCGTGCTATTTCCTAGAACAAAAGAATTATTACACTCATAAAGTGATTCAATAGGCGGTTCAATATCTGGAAAACCCAATAATAGGCTGGAAATAGAAGAGGGTAGATAGCGACTTTTATCTTTAATGTCCTCCATTCTAGATAATAAAGAGAGAACAGGAAATTTTTTATGTAAAGAAATCGTTGCGCGTGTAGGCTCATTAGAAACCCACCACTCTACTTTTTCAAAACAACGTTCTGGTCGATTATCCTTCCGACAGTTACCTATTCTGCTACTACATGCAGGTGGTGGTGTACACGTACTATCGGTATCCGCTTCAGTTACTTTTTTATGGCTAACGATATCGCCCGTACCGAAACCAATGGCAAAAATTTCCTTAGGTAGCCTATCTAAAAAGCGTTCATATTCTTTCGCTAATTCATTGATTTTATCTATTTGAAGCGTTAGGTGTTCAATATCATCAGGTGGTGATATCGATACTGCACTATGCCAAAATAAACGAAATCCTTCATCAATGGTTAATCTATATGCTTTATATTCTTCCAGTGTACTAAATCCTTGATAAACCATACTGGCAGTAATAATAGTCAAAGCGACAGCTATGTTAACACCCGGTGGTGCCGCCACTACTACTAAAACCACACCAGAAGCCAGCGACACAGTCGAAATAGTGACGCCCGCTATAGCATCCCGCCATTGTTTTGTACCTTTTTCAGCGTTTAAAAGCTGCTGAATAGACAATCCAAGATCAACAATATCAAAAACGCCGGTGATTACACCGGCTGTGCCCCGCACCAATCTTAGCTTGGTAGTAACACGACCTGCCTGAATAATAGGCTGTTTACCTAAATTTACTAATAGTTTAGATGTCCCTTTTATAAGCCCTTTTTCAATCGCTTGTGAAGCAAACGAATAACCTAGTCCAGCATAACCTAAAAAAAGATCAAATCCATTTTCTGTTTGATAAATATCATAAAAGGATTTAGCAAAAAGTAGTTGTCCGCCAGCATTCAGTAAATTTTTTTTTCAATGGATTTTTCTGCTTCATTTCCCTTAAATGCTTTTCACCCGCTGATACCAATTGCTTGTCTAATTCATAATGGTGTAAATCGGTCAATGGTTGATGTGACAGCTGATTCGCAAAGGCGAGCAGATCAGTGAATTTATGTTGCTGATCAGCCGTACCGCCGTACCAATGAATGGCATTCATAATGGCTATCTCACCCTGAGGTAAACTTTTTGATTTCAAGCAATACTTTAAATTTTCTAAACTTGCACTTGTTGAAATAGTCAACTTATTTTCTTGCTTAAGACGGTTCCAGCTTTCTAAGTTAGGAATTGTTTCAGCATCTATTAAACGACCTGGTAGATTTAAATTACCCGCTTCATGGTAGTTCAATTGCAAATCATAGAGCTGTATACGACTGATTGCTTGGCCGTTTAGCTGCAGTTTTCCTTGCTGATCCTGCAGAGAAAGTCGAGTACGCTCACTGATGAAAGGCTGACTCAAGGGGGTTGCTTGTAATACGGTTAACGGAGAATAATGTTCCATTAGCAACGTCTGCTGCGGTTTTATATCATAGACGGTTCGCATACTTGCTTGAACAAAATTCAGAAAATTTCTCTGATCATGAATCTGGCTCAGATAGCCGATATTACTATCAAAATAAGTATAGATCTGGCCTCTGCGATAGATAGCTAACATATGTCCAGGATTTTTATTACCACCCTTCAAGCTGAGATGAATAGCAAAATCCTTCTCAATTGCTGCAATCGAATTAATCAAAGCTTCCAACTTCACAGAACTTGTTGATTCTTTTCTCCAAGAAGGTAATCTGTCCTGGGTTTCAAACTGCTGAAGTGCGACTAAAAACTCAGCTCGCTCTTGTTCTTCACGCCGGCTTAACGGTAGACGATGAATAATACGTTCTTCTAATTCAGACAAAGTTTGTAAATTATTGGCATAGCGTGCTTCTTCGCCGCGTAAGATAAGCTCAGAAAAGCCATAGGTTAGCTGTAAACAATGCCCCGCCGTTTTTAAATGCTGTTTTCTAAACACATCTGCATGTAGCAATTCCGCTTGACTCAGTGCTTTGAACAAAGACACTTCACTGGGAAAGAATCTTTTTACCAAGCGTGTGAACTTATTAAAACTGTTTTGGGAGCGCATCAACCTTTCTACACGGCGTCTCTTAGCGGAAGGTTCGTCATTTATATTTATCTCAGCAACAAGTCTTTCATAGGCCTGAAGTTGCTGAGAAAACTCACTAGTTTGTTTGCTACTAATTTTTGACAGCAACCATTGTCTTATATTTTCCCTAATTGATGAACTGGATATTTTTATTAGCTTAACCGCTATGTCTCCATAAACTTTTTTCTGTAAATCACTCAAGCTTGTGCTTTTAACACTTTTTCGACATAACCTCTTAATTTGTTGCTTAATTTGTTGCTCATCAAGCTGGATAAATACATCCGCTAATAGTTGCTGATAATACTGCATTTTTTGGTCTGGCCTGCTATCCAAATCAAGAAGAAAAATACTTTGCTGGTAAAAAACGGCAATTTGGGAATAAAGTGTATCTAATTGCTTATTTATAATATTTTTATAAGCTTGTTTTTGTTCTTCATTAGACACTTGATTTAATTTTTCGATGACCAAATCGATGGACGATTTGCCATATTTGTTTTTGATAGTCGGATCGGAGCCTTTTTCTAGCAAATAGAAAACAATCGTTTCATAACCACCATCACTGGCATAATGTAACAGTGTATTTTCATTTTTATCATAATCTGCTAGTAATTTTCCAGAAATAAACTCGCTATATTCTTCTTTATGGTGGTTTAACATGGCGTCATCAAAGAATTTTAATGAAGCGTGTAATAAATCCATATGTCCCGCTTGAACGATCTCTCTTAGTAACTCTGCTGCACTTTCATAATCGAAACGATTAGCCGTGTCATAAAAGAAATCTCTGATAGAATGTAAATGCTTTTTATCACTACCATATTCCAATAAATTATCTATTATTTTTAAAGAAGCAAGTCGATTATGGCCATTACCATAAGTGGCATCAGCAAAAGCTAAGGGTGTCCATTGAAAGACCTTATCAACTTGAAAAACCGATGCACCCTGTGCAAGTAGAAATTCGACTATTTCATCCTCACCAGCGCTTGCAGCTAGACTGAGCGCAGACCTATCACTACTATCTTTAGTGTTAACATACAATTGTCTATTAGCTACGCGTTGCTTTATTTCTGCGATATCGCCTTGATAAATTAATCGATGCAACTCTGAATCTTTAGTTAGAACACAATTAAAAAAATTCCTTAAGTGCTCGCTATTCGGATCGTAAATAGCTTTCTGTAAAAACTGACGTTGCGAAGCAGTAATATGGTTGATATTTTTATGAATAAACAGCACCAGGGCCTTGGCCGCCAGATATTCAGCAAAAGAACGATCGCTAAACTGGGGTGTACCATTGATGATGTTATCAACCACGCCCACATAACCGCCACCGTTCTCCATAGTTCTAATGAGTTGAGTTACGTCATCCATTTTTCCAGGATAAAAAAATTCTAATTTTTCGCTACCAAATAAGGTATAAAAAGCTAAGTAGGTGCGTTTTTTAATAAATTCACTAAATTGTAGCTTTTCACTTGGCCTGATCGTCTGTTCTATATCCTTGGAATAAACATCAAACTTAGTTTTAAAATATTCTTCATATAAATCAAGTAAGTCATAATCATTCGGTAATAAAAATTTAGTTTGTGGATGGTTATAAAATTCCTTAAATTTGGTTTGCAAGGCTTCCGCCGCTATTTTTAACTGATGAGGAACTGATAGTATTTTTTCAGCCATGGAAAGTTTCTCAACTAAAGCCTCGTAGAATTTATTGACACTTAAAGTCAAACGCTGGGTATTTGCGTCGCTTAACTTATACTCGAAAAATTTTTTTAAAAATTCTTTTGGTTCATCAGGTAATAATGGGTTTAGTTTATAGGCGGATACGGATAACGCCCGTTCTAATTTCTGATAAATGTAAGGACGTGTCGTTATCCATAATTTTGCTAGGTGATCACGGTTTAAAAGCTTCAGCAGTTGAATCATTTTATCCTGATGAGCACTTATACTTTCAAATCTATCAAAAAAAAGGCTAACCCTATTCGTCTCATAAAAACCTTTTTTAAGTAATGCTTTATCAAAATAATTTAAATCCATTGGCCTTATTAAAAAGTCAATAGCCTTTTCCAAACTATAATGATCAAAATTTTCCTTGCTCAATGCGACGTTATACTGCTTTAAATCAAGCTTGATTACCCACCGATGTGGATACGTTTCTTTTTCCCGATTAGCTAAATACGTCAAAACAATCGATTTTTCCATACCCGCACGTCCGACTATCACTGCTACTTTATCAGCGATTTCAACAAAACGACCCTCCTTTTCCACCTGGCTAAAGGTACGTTCTAGAAAACAAGTTTTTTCCTCTTCACTGAGTTGCGGAATAGAAGGACCTATTAAAATTTCGGCACCGTTGTCCACTAATTGGGCAAGTAATTTTCCATCAATAAGCGATTCTTGCGTACCCACCACAGCGCTTAATGAAATGACACTTCCTTGAAAATTAACGGAACGTTTTAATAGTTGTGTTTGCGATTCAGTTGTCAGTTCAGAAAAACTAGAAAATTGCTCACTAATTTCTTGAACTTTACCCGTTAGTTCTGTACCAGCTATAAAATTATCTGTTAAATAATGACGCCCTTCTGTAATCAGAATCAATTTTTTATTGGTATTTTCCTTGATAATTGTTTTTAGGTTTGCATAAAGATCGGATAGATTGTCAATGCCATTTTTGCATATAACAATTAGCAAATTCCCAGTCGTTGACGATTGAAAGGCATTTAATACCGTTTGCTGCAAATACAATAATTTATTTAATGGCACAAAAATATAGCTATCGTCTCGGTGATATAAAGGCTGATTAGAAACGGCTTGATTCACTTTAATCGCACTTAATCGAGTTTCTCCTGAAGCAAGCACATTTAAAATCTGCTTATTATCTTGCCGAAGAAAGTTATTAATGTCTTGTAGGCTATTATCATTAAATACCACACCGAAATCTTTTAGTTTTTTATTATATATCGCTGTCGGACCCGATATCTTTAATTTAGCGATTTTCTCATTAACAAAGCTGAAAAAGTCATTTCCTTGCTGCAGCGTAAAAAATGTACCTTCAGCACCTTCTTTTCCTTTTTCTTTCATCCAAGCTAATAATTCTTTCTCAAAATGATCATAAATGAAATCAGCATCGATCAAGTTAAACTGCTCACCTAGCTTTCGTGTGATGATTTGAGATAATGTTTTTTCATTAGGCTGATTTACGGCCAATACGAGTTTATCTAAAAATTCATTTATCTCTGCTTTTAAATCTACTTTTTTCCCCTGTATTTCCTTAATAACTTCTTGACTATTCTCCAAATGCGCAATCAATTCATCGCTTATCTGCAGCTTATATCTTGATCCGCCATCTATAAAAAATGCATCTGGATCTGTTATTTTATTCACCAATATTTGTTTTCCTTTGTTTTTTCCGCTACTCATCGGCTTAAATTTTACTTGACCTGTTACGGACCGATCTAAATCGAGATTGCTGTTGGTACAAATAATAAAATCCTCAAATTCACCATTAAATGCTGGATTATTTGTAATTTTTAAGTAAGAAACAAAATATTTTTCCAGATTAAACTCACCATTTTTTTCTTTAGTCAGTAAATCTCCGATACCAATCTTTTTAGTTTCATCCAATTTATGTTTAGCCTGTAAAAAACGATATTTTTTCTTATTGCTATCCATGTATTGAAAAACAAGATCATCAAATTTTTCAGCTGCATCCCATTCAACTGCTAAACGAAAGGAATAACCGAATTCCAAACCGCGTTTTAAAAAAAGCATATGTAATTTGAGCTGATAGAGAGCACCATGTAAACTGTGTTTTAAGCCGCCGGCGGCATGGGTTTCAGTCTTTACCGCTGATTGCCTATTGAGATGGCTTAAACTTAAAGGTGGGTTTATACGCTGCAACAACTGCAGAATGGCTGGCTTATCAAGGTGTGTGAGAGCTAACTCATTCGCTAAATCAATAGCTGTTTTTCCCTGTGTATTTCTAATCGTTACACCGGCATTTTTTTTTATAAGCAGCTCAACTATCGCTTTGTGGCCTTTTTGTGCAGCAACATGTAAAGGGGTATTATTAAAATCATTACTATCAACATCATTAATATTACTGATTTGCCGGAGTAAATTTATAATTTTTTTTATTTTGTCCTTTGGTGGCATCCCTGTGCCATGTTCACGTATCGCTGTAAACAGCTTGGCGATCTCAATATTATTGGCAGCAAAACGTTTCCTTCTATCTAATACTTTTAAAGGCATAGTACCTCCTGTTATTGTACTAAATCTATTTCCTACATCTTATTATCAGAATAATAACATGATTATTATTTAAATAAATAATTTATATACTGCTCGTACTTGAAAAGGAAAATTAATTAATAAAAGAAAAACGTGAAACGATAAATTTATTAAATTATATTTAAAATGAATATTATCCAAGACTAAAAGTAAAGGCGTAGGATGGCGTTGTTGCGAGTTTTTAAAGCGAGATTAAAAGCTTGTGCAAAACTAATCACTTTTTGGTGAGGCAGCTGAACCTGCCAAAATACCACCATCGACCGTTGGTAATCGCTATTAATCGAAAAGCGATCCCCATCTATAAAAAATTGGGTTTTATAAAAATTGAAATACATGCTGTTAATAATCGTCTACAATTCCCTTCGCAGGATAATAGAATTTAATGAACTCCCTTAAACTAATAACAGCAAATGGCTCACAAATTTTATTTAGCAACCTTAATATATCTTTAAGAATAATTCGTTATTATATCTTTAAAAGATAATTATATATTCGAATTTTTTCTGTAAAGGTAGCTAAAAATGCAAGACTACGACTTAAGGGAAGAATTTATCTTTAAAAATATTGCTAATATGGAGGGGCGTTGGGGATATTTTGTAGAAGGACTTTTGAGTTCCGGTCATGAGCAGCAGCAGCCATATAGAAAACAAAATAGCAGAGCCGGTTATACCGTTCGATTAAGGGACAGTAACCATGAGGTTGTACCAACGGATAAAGCACATAGGGTACCTGCATTGAGTCCAGAAGAAAAAGCATTATTTACAAAACCAACTGCAACGACTTATGCTAACCCAAAACGATTCTATAGACCTGGTTCAGTATTTGGCAGGGGAGAGGTAGGCATTCGGGTTAGTGTTAATAACGTTAAACCACAGAGAATTTATACCCGTGATCAGTCTACATTTGAAAGACCTTACGATTTTGACAGTGAAAAAGCGGCTCAAATGTCTATTGACCGTACCAACATTAGTAACAACGTTATTTGTACTTCTTTTTCAAGCTTGATACGTGAAGCAGTTGGTGGTGAACATAATGAAGCAATAGTGAGGCTTGAACGAGATTTTTGCCACCCATCCAAACAAATCGTTATTTTTGATGAATCGATAGAATCGAAATTAATAGCTCAGGCTAGAAAACGAGATTTAGAACGAGCACTCAAAGGAAAATATCCCAATAAATATATTCAAATTCCTATTTCATTTTACCAAAACGAAAAATATACAATAAAATTAGCTAAGAAAACAGATCGCACTTTCTATCATAGAACTATTTATCTGTATCTTAAAGACAAGGATGTATTGGAGTATGCAATTAAATCTCCTCCTGTATATCACATAAATAGGATAGCAATCGATTCTGATGAATTAAATGGTTATTTTAATAGCATTAAAACCAAATTAGAAGACGCATCCCAAACAAACGACATACAACTTAGCGTCGAAGAAGAGAAAGCCATTTATTCTGCTACTTCAAAGCAAGGAATTTTCCCCGCATTGTCTTATTACACCGAGAAAGCGCAAAAAGAAGATGCCGCGATAGTAGACATAGACTCAGAAAAGAATCCCTATAAAATTTTTCTCGTACACGAAAAGGAGGATTTTAAAAATTTAACTATTGACACATGGAAAAAAATATTACCTATTATATCAGAACTAAGTGATGTTACTAAATTAGCTGCTTACAACGCTATTCAAGAAAATCTAGAAAATACCGCCCTATCGTTTTTAATAATTAATAACAAAAATTCAATTTTGAGATTCATTAATGCTATCCCCACAAAAAAATTAGCTACTTGGCTCAATAGTGAAGAAAAGATATCAGCTATTATTCAAGACAAAGATATTTTAGGTGCTATATTAAAACGATTACCCTTGGATAACTTTCAGGATAAAATTTTTTATACTCACTTAACAAAAGTGTTGCCTAAAATTATTAAGCCAAAAGTTAATGATGTTTGTGTGCTAGCGAATCAACTGACCGCTGATCGGCGAGATAAACTTATTCTACTTCTAATAGAAAGTGGAATAACGGAGAATCTTATTAGGGAAAAAAATGGTTTTTATACGCTTTTATCTTATTGTGTCTCTGAAGATATCAAAGATAAGATTTATATAGCATATGAGGATAAATTAGCCGCAATTATACAAGAAAATAATCATTCAAATCTTATTCGCGTCTTACCTAAAAATTGCTTAGGGGATTTTTATAGAAATTTCCGACCTCAGAGAAGAGAAATCTTACAAAGGGAGGACCCGCACACAACGGAAATATTGGAACTATTATCCAATGATCTATTAGTAGAAGTTTCTAATGCTTCCCTTGATTGTCTTTTTATACAACTCAAAGTTATTAAAAAGAAAGCAGATGAATTAGAAAAACGGGGTTATCATCAAGCTGCGGTTTGTGCAGAAACTTTATATACTAAAATAAAAAATAGTGCTGAAGATTTTGATAAAAAAAAGATTAGCACGCAGACTTTTAGGGAACAGTGTTTCCAAGCCATTCAAACCGCTAAACCAGAATTAGAAAAACATCGTGGCTGGAAACAAGTATTAGGTAATTTAGCCCTAGCTATCCTGGGGTTAGGCATTTTTTATGTAGCGGCAGGATTAATTCATAAAGGTATATCCGGGAAATTTTTATTTTTTAACAATACAAATTCAGCTAAAAAGCTTGCTACATTAGATAAAACAATTCAAACAGCCATCGAGAATAGCAACAACTCAGAATCTGCCTACCTAGCAACATAAAATCTCAAATAACAAGGAGCTAGCCTATACGTTATTCTCTTATGCCGCAGTTGAGGGGTCTCCCCCATATGAGGGGGTAAATTAACCGCATAGAATTATATTAAGTTTTGGAACAATGGTTAGTGGATCCTAAAGCACATGCTACGGCGTATAAGGCTTATGAAATGATTAATGCAAGCTTTATAAAAAATGAAGAAATATTAGAGGCACGCCGCCAAGAAAAACCACGTTTGCTTGAAAAGTTAAAAGAATTATTTATTAAAAATAAATGGTATTCAGCAAAAACGGGTAGCGACGTTAAGCATTTACGTTATATACAGGAACATAACAAAAACTATAAACAAATAAAGGAGCGTGCTAAGAGTTATTCTACTTTATCTCTGCTAAAAGCCCACTAAAAGTTGGGAGTATACCTATGGCACTTGAAAATGTGCTTAATTATTTTCAAGTGCTACCGTTTGAATTCATCGTCATGATCTTGCTATACTTTTTCGTCTGTATTAGCAAGCTATCCGACGGGTGACGCGTAGGCGGGTTCCCTATGTTGCGATTTAGCAATACAGGGTGCCGAATGCGGCAGGATCCGTCAGCCCTGTACTAGGGCGTGTCGTCATTACAGGGAAAATAATCGTATGATAAAAAATAAACTATTTTCTGCTAAATTTTTCAGTGTATCCGTTCCAACAGAAGACATTAAGCAAAGAAATACGGAATTTAATCAGTTAATTTGTACAAAATTATATGCTTATCCAGAAGGAAAATTGCCTGCCTATTATTTAGGGAAAAATAAAAACTATGAATTAAATTATTTTTTGCAAACAGAACAATTTACCATTTTAAAAGAAGAACTAACAAAAACAATACAAATTATTATTGATTGGATAAAAGAAAATCAAATAGAAGTTTCATCCAGTTTTTCAGATGGAGAACCGAATATAACAGCGGAGGATAGCCTAAAGATTTTTTGTAGTCGTTTAACAAGTGATTTTTATTCCGATAGAAGAACTGTTTTATATGCAGATGGAAAAAAAGCTATAGAAATCATTGCGTTAAGTGTAATAGATGAGACTATTTCTTTAGAGCAACGAAAAAAAATTATACTAAATTTATTAGAAGATGATGCTTTGTTGCAGTGTGCAGACGGTTGTTATACACGTTTATTAGCAGCGGTTGATCAGTTTGAAACATTTCGCCAACAGAAAAATTTTCCTAACAAATGGCTACGTACTTATGTGACAGAAGTAGCGCATGAGGTAGCCGCTACATCACTTCCCGAAATACGCTTATCCTATCAGGCGCTGGTGTGTAAATTAAGTGGCTATGCATTAGAAGAGGCAGAGATTCATGCGAATCGTTATTTGTTAAATTTGGCTGAACAATATGATTATCCGATCAATATTCCTACTGATGGTAATGTCGTTATTTTTAATAGAATTTTACGCAACAACGCAGAGAAATTGCGAAAAGTTTTGTGCTGAGTTTAGCCAGAGAAGTAACGCCGTATGGGGTAATACGTTATTTTAGTGAGAAGATTTATCATGATTTATTATTGAATCAACAAAGCGATGCGAGCTTTGTTGATCAGACTACGAAAGCGATGGCTATGCTTGATCAGATTGGATTAGATAAACATTTTAAATTGGAGGAAATATTTTCGCCGGAAGATGGTCAATTGAAAGCTCAAGAAAATTTAATGCTTACTTTGTCTGAACGTTTTATTGAAAAGGATTGGTTTGAATTGCCAATGATTGGCGATAAAAAACAAATCGGGATAAATTTTAGAATTTATCCGCGTGAAATTCGTTTAAGTTGGATCAGTTTAGAAGGAGAACGTAAGCGTTTAATTTACTTTATTCAAACAGAAGAAACACCCTTTCAGCGCTTAAAGCCTGTTTTAAGCAACTATTTTCATACTTATTATCTCGATAATTTTATTTATTCCTTAGTCGATTTTCATCACTTATTAATTAGCGTGCCCGCGTCAGAAAGACAGCAACTATGGCGTTGGGTAAGCCCTATGCATATCACGAATTTCGTTGCTAAATTAAAATCGCCAACATTTTTTTTACTTATTTTTAACGAATTTAATGAAAATGAAAAAAAATTTTTTATAGACCTTTGTGGTTATGAGCAAATTCGTCTACTTATACAGCGTAGCTTATATTCAACGCACAGCCTATTTGATTTTCTAAGCAGCGCACCGAGATTTTCAACTCATTTTTTACCGTATTTAGATCAAAAAAAATTTTTAGATAGAAGTCAATTATTAATACAAAGCTTGCTCCAATCTGGCTTTAAAACTTTTAATAGTCTTACATTTTATCAGCTATTTCCTATCCTTTATTTACAAAACATTGATTTTTCCTATGCCAATTTACGCTATACAAGCTTTTTAGCCAGCATACGTTACTGTAAATTTGACCATGCAGATTTAACTGACGTGTCGTTTTCATCGCCAATGGATCATATCTCATTTCGCTATGTCGATTTACGCCGGGTACGTTTTGAACCGCGTGGAGTATTACTCGCAGTGGATTTTTTTCAGGCACGTTTCTCCACTCAGTCTTTTATTACATTGAAAAAATATAACAGGAGTTTTTTAGGTGCTGATTTGCGTGAAGTCGATTTTAGATTAGCGTTAAGATCGATTGACCATCCCTATCAATTTGATTTTTCGCAAGCTAATTTAATGGGGGTTGATTTACGTTGGATTAATTTATCCGGCGTAAATTTTGCCAAGGCTAATTTAGAAGGGGCAGACTTGACGTATGCCATTTTAGATGGTGCAGATTTATCTGGAGCAAATTTGCGTAAAGCTAACTTATTGGGTGCGAGTTTAGACAAGATCAAGATAGATTCCTTTACCAAAGTACAAGGTGCGATTTTAGATTGGAACATTTTTTTAAAATTTGAGCAAGCAGGTATTAAAGATTTTAGTGAAGCAGAGTTGAGTTTAATCAACAAAAATCAGCTTGTGCGCTTAAAAAATCTTAATTTTGAATTAGCTAAATTTAATGCGATCCATAATATTATCTTTGAGGATTGCAGCTTTAAACATTGTTTATTTGGTAAGTATTTAACGTCGGTGAGTGTAGAAGAGTGGGGGCTTTTAAGTCAAACGGATTTTGAACGCTGCGATCTGAGCGAATCCACTTTTCATCATGTAAAAATGCTACAGTTTAACTTTGCAAGCTCGTTGACAGAAGGATGGTATTTTGGCCCTATTAAATTGAATGAGGCTGCTTGTGCAGAATTTCAGCGTATAGGCTATGCCGATAAAATTAAAGGGTATGAGCTTATTACTTCAGAAAAAAATTTATATTCGGCCAAAGAACAACAAATACAAGCGACTAAAAAGCGTCAGTCGAATTATATAAAATTATTAAAAATGAAAAATGTTTATATTCCTGGCGCAAAATTAGTCTCTATTGAGCCAAATTGGTATTTACTTGCTTATCAGCAGGCAAACTTCCAGGTAGCTGGGCGTTGCGTTGCTATTACCCGTGCTTTATCACAAGCCATTGCTTTAAATACCGCAGATATTTTTTTAAAGAATTTACAGGTAGCAGGTAATTTCTATTTGCGAGGCCAACAGGATTTAAGTCACCAAGAATTAGAAGATGTCCTTAATTTTAATTATTTTATGGATAGCTTAGATAAACAGGTGATGCCTGGACATAGCTTACCTGCGGACCTCATCGAGATGTCTTGGCGAAAAAGTTTAAATGAATTACCGCTACTGATTTTAAATTTACCAAACGATTTCTTTTTACATTTAGTTGATGAAACGCACGTTTTTGGATTTTATTCGTTTGCAGGAAAATATGGATTTTTTGATGTGAATCAAATTTGGATTCAAGACGTCAGTAATTTAGCTGATTTGTTTATCTATGTGCAGGATTATTATTTTAAAAATAAAGAAGGTGATATAAAATTTTTAGTCGAAAAATTCTCGGTTAATAACGCAAATTTAGCTAGCCCACTATTTTTAACTCAGGAAATAGAAAGCGAAAGACATCGTCTGGAACGACAAGATAGTGAACAGGGAAGTTTGCATTTACAAGGCAAATCATTAACCCGTCTCGAGCTGTATGATGCCGGATTGTATTTTTATCCGGAAGGTTTGCGCGGTGCAAGTCAGCGTTTGCATGCTAAGCTGTCCTTAAGCAGTGAAGCTTTGCAAAGTTATCTTGCGAGTGGGCAACTTGCCTTACATGCAGACGTTTTTTTTACACGCTTACATAATTATTTTTTACTTAACGATCAAAAACGTCTCCAGGCAGCTGCCCATCTACTTCGGACTATCCCTACGGAGGGTAGTCAGCGTGATCAAACGAAGATGAGGATATTAAAATTTTGGTTTAATCAAGCAGACGATCTTAGCCATTTAAAACGCCAACAAGCTTTAGATGATTTATTGCCTGCTAGCGAAACAGAGTTTATCAATTTTTTATCTAAAGAACAGGCTCGCTTAACTGAGCCTAATCCAGACAGTCGATTTTCACGCTGGCTTAATACCTTCCAAATCACACGCAGTAGTTATCAACTCATTAATAGTTTGTATCAGCAAGATGTCAGCGGATTTTTGTTGGGTGGATCGGAGCTTGGGTTTTCTTTGTTTATTTCTCCTTTGCTTGAAAAAAAATGATTCAATCATTTTCTCCGAAACAGGCGCGTTATTTACCAGGACGTGTATTACAAAGCAGCGTGCTAGTTATTCCTAGCAGTATTTTTGATATTCTTTCGCTTGCTTTAAGCGCCACGGCATTAACGCAAGCAGAGATAAACGATAAAACTTGGCGTGATAGTTTTGCTTCGCTTGTTTTATCTAGCAGCTCGATCAGCGTTTCCTCGGTATTAACCGTACGCTCTCTAAGTCCAATGCTCACACAAGTGGCGCGTACTTCTTTAAGAGTCACAGGAGGAGTAACAGCCGTTGTTTTTATTTTCGCTGAATTATCGTATGCTGGTGCGAGTTTATTAATAGAATACCAAAATTATCCCTTAAGTTTGGAACAAAAATTTCGTGTGTTTTGGCATGGGGTCGCTTCGCAAGCGGCGCCTGCGGATGTTGAAGTGATTAAAACTAAAAAAGATTTTCTTAATCGTTTAGCAGACTATAGCTGGAATAATCTACAACGTCATAGCCAAAATACTATTGCTTATATTACGGGCCTGGGAAAAATCGAAATCATTAGAAAATCAATTGTGCCCACTCAAACCCGTAGAGTTTATGCTTATTTTCCGGTCTGGGCGGCCTATTTTGTGCAGCCTACCAATCCAGAAATTGAAGAGCCACGGCTGATGCCGGACCAGGCCTATATTGATTTACGTTATTATACAGCGAATCATTTAGAAAAAATATTACCAGACGTGCCCAGTTCGTTCACGCGCCATGTTTGTTTGCCTACCTGTGATGAAGCGCGTCTTCATTGTCAGGAGCAACCCATAATTCGCCAGGGTTTTACATGCTATAACGGTTTAGGGCTTACTGATGAGCGGCGCTTAGCATGGTTTTATAATACGTCTTTTCCCTGGTATCAGGCACAAAATATCAGTCTTGAGCAACAAGATGAAAATTTTCCTTCTCTGGTCTGTGAAGATTATCCGCGTGTTTATATCGATTTAGATCTGATAACAGGGGGCGTTATTTATGGGACTTCGGCCTGGGAAAATGTTTTTTTTATTAATCAAACCGGAACAACCAAGTTATACGGCGGTAACTTTACCAATAATTTTTTTCTTTTATATGATAAAACCTTTTATGGCTCCATATATGGTGGTCTTTCGGCTAAAAATATGTTGGATTTATCGGGATTGCTAACGGAACTTACGGTTTTTATTGGAAAAAAACTTATTCTTTTTTCGACGATGACAGATGCATTTTATGCAACCCTATATCAAAAATTTATTAACACAGATTTCTTTTTTACCCAAGATACACCGACTGCGATTACAACGGACGCAATTAACTATTATCGTGGGATGATAAAAAATACCGATTGGATTGATTGTCGTCAGCAGCCTCAGTTACGCATACTGGATACACAAGGCGGGCAATCGGCACATCGTCCGGATATACTGGTGGCTTGTCAGCGCGCTGTTGTATCCGGTCATGTAGATATCCGCGGCAATCTCAGTGAAGCCGCTTATTATCATGTGGATACACGTTTACCAGGCTATGCACGTTTCTATATCGGTGCCCCGCGTATTTTTTTAATATTTGAACACAGCGCACTCTTAATGGAGACTGACTCTATTCACTATCAAATAGATAATAATCAATTAATTTGGGTTGTACAGTCGCAAGCGGATAAAAATAATACCGCTCCTTTTACCGTAGAGCTACAGCATTATTTAACGGCTTTGTTATCTTGGATAAATTTCACAGTGAAATTCAAGCAAGAATTATTTTACCCACAACACCCGAAACAAATCTGACGGTGTCGTTGTTCTGTTTGCAAAATACGACACCTTTGCAAACCCCATTAGAAATAACACAATGGTATGCAAGCATTGCGGTGGTAAATGCTAATTTTAGAGTCTATGGATTAATTCAGGCTAGCCATGTAGGAACAGAAAAAAAATTTATATGTTTGGTAGTCAAGAAGACGATGTGATAATGTTAAATCCTGATACCTACTATGCCAGTGCAGGAGAAGGTCAGGATGTTTATTCCTTAGATATTAATGAATTTACTCAACGAAACAACCTGACGATAATAATTAATAATTACGCAATAGATGACCTTATGGATATTTTTGAGGTTAATTTAGACTATAATGCTATTACGTTAGCTAAGAATATAGACAATTTACGCATAAACTTATCCATAGTAACATCACAAATCGCTAATAGCTTAACGGTGCAGGTAGAAGATTTTTTTAAGCATGGACAATACCAACATTTTTCCTTAAAAACAAAGCATACAGAGGATTATTTATGGCTTCCTTTATATCGAGCAGAGACGGAAACACTGCAATTTTATCCTTATTATTTTTCAACAGAAAAACAATCATTTTTTAATATAGTAGCCGAGAGTTTAGTTAATAATGCGCTTATTGTTTTAGCAGCCCATTCAGAACGCATCTTTTTTTACCGTCAGCAGCAGGATCTCCTACTGATCGAGTCAGTGGCTGAAAATCAGCTAGAATTTTCAATCAAATTTAAAGATTATTTTTCTGAAAAAATTACTTGGCCATCCTTTACTATTTATTTCCGAAAAGATGACGTTTATCTAGTTTATAACGATATATTGGCATTGGCTGAGCTAAGTCTTGACTATCAAGATGAAATCAGCGTGTTTCAGGAAAATGAAATTAAATTTTATTTAATTACATTAAATTTTCAAGAAAAAAAATTGATTTATCATAATCAAAAATTCTTAGGCCCTCAGCATCAAAATGATAGTGTTACTTTAGATCCGGATGAAAGACAAACTGCCGTCCTTGAGCTTGATTTTTTTCCGGAACAAATCAAGCTCAGTGTGGACAATAATGATTTGATGCTATTTTTTCGCCAAAAAGAAGCATTATTAACTATTAAAAATTGGCATAATCCTATTCACCGCATAGCGCGTATACATTTTTTGCATGAATTTCCGGTTACGCTATTTGGAATAGAGCATTTTCAGTTGACAGAGTATAAAAAACTTGAACAACGACTTAATCAAGGAATTTTATCATCTAAATTAGATGGTTATTTAGCGCAGCAGGATAGTCAATTAGTTAACGCACTCATTTTACTGCTTGCTTCGGCAGGATTGGCGAAGAAACAGAATTTACTGAGTGAATGCTTAGGATTCACTTCCAATACGAAACTTTCGCAATTTGTGACGGTATCAATTGCTTCAATGACAGGCGAGGATTTGCTCCAATATTTCATTGAAGAAAACTATTCAGCGTTAATTCGTATAAGCGTTTTACTCATCGCTCGTGCGATAAGCAATGAAATAGTTTTAAGCGTTCTCAGCAATTGTTTTTATTTATTTCCGCAAGCAAGCATTCAAGCGATTAGAAATTTAGTAAATAACCACTTAGATTTAGGCGCAGATCAAACTTGTATAGCGATAGTAGAATGGACAGAAAATGAAATGGATAATTTGACTGCTAAATTTTGTCAACAACTTAATTTACCGACTCCTATCCAAGAAACACAATTTAACAGTACACGCCATTTTAAACGATCCATAAAGAACAGGGATTTTTTTCGTGAAATAAAGTTTCCGCCAGTTGCTTCGCAAGCGAATCGAATGCGAAACCCATCCTCTTGGTTTTTAGAACAAGGACACTCTTTTTATTTATGGTTAAGACATGGTTTTTTTTCGAATAGTCAAGCAAACGAGAAAATTCCGAAAAAAATTGCGCCTGTTTATTTTAATGCGGCACATGGTGTAAGCCTATTTCAAGACGTGCTGCAGTTATTCACACTGACTTTATTTCGTTATAAAGGATTTCGTTACTATAGAGAAATGGCTAGCCCGCCTGATGAAAACGAAGCATTACAAAGTGCTTTAGTGATTGTAGACCGTTTCCGTAGCTATTTAGCTGAAATTATACATGATTCTGCTTTACTCAGGTTTATTTTAGATCAGGACGAATTTTTTCTCTGTATGCAGCGCGATATGAGCAAACTAATGGCACAGGTAGATGAAATAAACCCGCGGGTTTTGTTTAATGATTTTTTAGAACAGCTTATTCCCTTAATTTCAAATGAGACACATTATTTTCGGTCTTTTCAACTGTAAATTTAAGCCTTTCGTGAGGGGTGGCAACTGGGTACTTAGTCGACCCTGAAAAATGATAAAGCGCTATAAAAGAAGTAACAAAGTTGATTTTATGGGATAAGCTTTTGCAAGCTTTGAAACGAGATAGGGAGAAAGCTTGCAAAACGAATCCAAAAACCAAAGTTCGAGTTAACCGAAAAACGAATGCGTCCGCCCGTCATTTATATATTGAAGTTGCCAGTAAAGAGGCGCCTTATTAAACTTGCTCGGTTTACTAAGGCGGATGGAGGAACCGTTTGTCATTGCGAGTCCCGCACCTATCTTCACAGAAAGTATGACAGTTGTATGAGTTACTTCTGTTATTGAACATGCTTAAGATAGGTGCGGGACGCGGCAATCCAGTGAAAAGACTAGTTTTTTCCTGGATTGCTACGGTCGAAACAAAGTTCCAGCCTCGCCATGACGGCTAAAGGAGTTTTTCAGGGACGACTACTTACTTTTTTGACCGTCATCGTGCATTTGAAGACACATTCTAAGGACTATTATGCCGCTAAACCCCTTGTTAGGTAAAAAAATTTTATCTGTTGCCAGCGACAGTACGCTGCAAAAAACACAAATATTATTGCAATTATCAATACAATCCAATCTCTATCATTATTCCAAAAATAAACTTCCTGTTTATTATCTGGGTAAAAAAAACCAACAAGAATTCGAAGTATTTTTAACCTCACCTGAATTTGAGCAGTTTAAACAAGAGTTAGAAACAACGCTGGCAGCAATGATTACCTGGGTGGAGAAAGAAAATATACTGTTACCGGATAATGTCGATGGTTTTTCAGCCAAGGAAAGTCTTTCTATTTTTTTAGATCGACTTAAAAGTGATTTTTATTCGAATAGAAGAATCATTTTATATAGCGATGGTAAAAAAAATCTCGAGATTATTGCAGTGCTGATTCAGAATACAGATATTGATCCCGAGCTACGTCGATTAATGATGATTAATCTTTTATCTGACGAAGGCTTATTGCATTGTGCCGATGGCTGTTTTACCCGAATTCAAATGACGGCCTTGTAACTGCAAGAGCATTTAAGTACAGCCAATCAGCCTAAACAGTGGTTACGTTTATACATAACGGGTCTGGCGCAGGAAGTGGCTGCTAATTCTCCGTTGGGTATTTGGCCAAGTTATCAAGTATTACTCTGTCAATTGATTGAATATAGTCCAGTGGAAATTGAAATTCATGCAAATCGCTATTTATTAACGCAAGCAAGATTAGAAGGTCTTCCTATTGATGTCATATCGGATCCAGGTATAAGACTGTTTAAAACAATGGATTTATATAAAAAAACACTGATTGTGAATGATTATATGCATGCCTTATATGAAAAACTGACTCCATTTGAATTGACCTATTTTTTTTCAACTCAATTTCATCAGACATTTCTAAATATTATAGAAACCAGTTCTAGTTTTATTCAGCAAAAAGAGCGTATTCTGAATCAACTCAATTTGTTGGGTAGTGATAAAGGCTTTCAGTTAGAAGAAATTTTTTCTTTTAATGATGGAACCCTACGCAGTGCGGAGGCTTTATTGATTACGGTCAGCGAACGTTTATTACAGCGCTCCTGGTTAGTGGTGGAAGCGAGCCGAAAAATAAAGAATGATGGAAATGAATATCGTATGTTTTCAGGCTGCATACTGCTAAGTTGGATAAGCATCGAACAGCAACGTATTAGACTGGTTAGTTTTTTAGGACAAAAAAATGCATTACTCGCGTTAGAGATTTTTTTAAAGAATAATTTTGCTAAGCCAAAATTAGATTATTTTATTAGTTACTTAACGGATTTAAATCAATTGCTTGCGGTGATGCATCCGACGAATAAGCAAGTTATTTGGCAATGGGTGGATCAAACACGTATTATTGATTTTGTCAAAAAATTAAAGGACGCTCGCCCTTTAGTGAGTTTGCTCGGCCATTTACCCGAGGCGATGCAGCTTGATTTTATTAAAGCAGTGGGCGATAAAACGATTCGCAGTTTAGTGCAAGAAAGCTTAATGACTGCTTTTAAAAGCGTAGAAAAATATACACTGATTGCAAAAGATTTAACGAGTTTAACCGGATTAGTAAATATACATGAAATAAGCGGCATGACCAGCGATTTTTTTAGGACCTTATTGGCAAAGCAGTTTTATTTTTTTAAAAAAATAGAATTTCCTAAAATTTATCCCGTTATCTATCTCCATCATTTGGATTTTTCAGGTGCTGATTTACGCGAAGCAACGTTTTCTGCCAGTATTTTAGACTGTCAGTTTGACGAAGCGCGACTAGATAATGTTGCTTTTTTTAATAAGTTAGAAAAAGTTTCTTTTCTGCATACAGATTTAAGAAAAGTTTTATTTTATAGCCCTAGTTTTTCAGAGGTTGATGTGAGAGGGGCTGTTTTTTCTAGCAGTTCTTTTCAAGCTGTCAAGGAAAAAAACTGGATAAAATTTTTTCGCATTGTGACTTAAGAGAAGTTAATTTTCAACGTCTTGCTTTGGTAAATGGCGTTTCATTTATCAACTGTGATTTTTCTCAAGCTAATTTCGAGCGGGTTAATTTGCAAAATTTAAATTTTTTCGGTGCTTCGTTTAAAGAAGCACGTTTGGTCCATGCCGATTTACGTGCGACTAATCTAGCGGGCGCTTCCTTACAGAGCGCTGATTTGAGTTATGCACGATTAACAACGAGTCTTTTATCCAATTCACTTATCAATGCTGAAACTAAAATACGAGGGGCACAGCTTAACTTAGAGAATTTTATGGTGTTTGTTAATGCCGGTGTACATGATTTTAGTCATTGCATATTAGATTTACGTTATACCAATCCATTTTCTCCAATGCAGCTGACGGGACTAGATTTTTCCGAGGCTAACTTTGTTTCTGTCATCAATATTGAATTTAAAGCGTGTGATTTTTCTAATGCTTTTTTTGGTAATGGGATACGACGTTTGTCGCATGACCAGTGGGAAAGATTATCACGCCTTAAGTTTGATACTTGCAATTTAAATTACGCGACTTTTAAGCAAATTAAATTATCCATTGTTAACTTTAAAGCTTGCCAAATGCAAAATATTAATTTCGCAGCGGTAGAATTGACAGAAATAGATTTTAAGCAGCTTAGCTTGTTAGGTTATAAACAGCAATTACGTCATGCACCGCTAAGCACTTCATTGTCAGGTGAGCAAATACACTCCGAAGCACGAAACATCCAGTCTTTGCAATCTAAACAAGACATTTTTATTAAATTACTTAAACTGACTCAAGCAAAGGATTCAAGCATAAAGCTACAAACAGTACAACAAGGGTGGTATTTGCCGGCTTATGGACAAGCACACGTTGCCGTGGATGGTCGCTGCGTCGCGATTACCTACGCATTTTCAATCGCGTATCAGCAAAATTTTCATGAAATTTTTCTAAAGAATTTACAAATTAGCAGCGAGCTTTATCAACGCTACCTTAATTTAGGTGAACTCAGCCGCCGAGAGGTCGCTGATTTACATGCCTTCGATCGTGCCTTAGTGAGTTTAGAGCAAGGTGTAAACTTGAATGAACGTAGTTTGCCGGACGAGGTCAGTGAGGTAGTGGGCAGGAGAAACTTTCATACATTTACGCAGCTTATGCAAGAAACATTAGGAGATTTTTTTTATCATTTGGTTTTAAAAAATCACGTGATTGCGGTGTATAGAAAAGATACTTATTACAGTGTTTTTGACACGAATTCGGTATGGGCTAGGCAGCTGACTTCGCTTTCTGAATTATCAATTTTTTTTAAAAAAATTATTTCTAGTTATGCGCTGGTTAATCATTCATTTTTAGTAGAAAAAATCAATTTTAAACAACACATTGCCTCGCTTCCGCTATTTTTTACCCAAGCGCTAGAGTCTGAACGCACGCGTTTAGCAAGGCAGGACAAATCCATGGGACCACTGATGTTGGAGGGGGAAAGTTATACACGCGTTCAACTCTATGATCTAGGTGCGCAGTTTTATCCACAAACGATACAAGGTCCAGGCTATTTAATTGATGCGGAATTAAAAATAAGCTCGGAAATGCTAAGCGATTTAATCAAAAATAATCGTCTTAGTTTAAGAGCAAAGCGTTGTTTAAGTGTGTTTAGGCGTGATTATACCAGGCAAGCGCTATTTATTAGCCTGCTTAAGCTGAGTAAAAAAATTTTATTAGTTGGCAGTCAACCGCTTAGAAATAAAATTTATCAGTTACAAGCTAAGCTTTCGAGTTCCGGTGGCTATTTTGCTCATAATGATATTGATTCGCAGAATGGGCCTTTAGCGCTACTAAACCAAGAGCGTGATGAAATATTATCACTACTGGGTGAAAAGGGAATAATAAAAAGCAAGCCGCTTATTAAAAATTTAATACGTGCCAGTGTATCTTTTCAATGGCTTAGCAGTGTTTATTTTCTCGGTAATGCGGCTTGGCAGCGAGATACGGTGGGAGTGCTGTTAAATACCGGTGAAATTACTTTGTCGTTTTTTTCCCCGCTATTAGAGGCTAAATTACTCAAATTAGCACCGGATAAACTCAAACAGTTACGTTTTGGTAAACCGATGTTACGCACCTTTGCTGTATTGCCGGGGAGCTTTTTTGATGTGTTGGGTATGGTATTAGGCTCCATTGAATTAAGCCAAGCTGAGTATGGCAGTAAAGCATGGCGCGATAGCATTGCTTCGATTGCTATTTCAGGTGGATCCTTAATAATGACCGGCAGTTTAGCGGCTACTTCAGCTTCTACCGGTGTGGGTGTTGCTGCTGCTGTACTGATTATTATCGTCAGTGTTACGTATAGTGGTAGCAGTGCTGTGATAGAATATAAAGCCTACCCATTAAGCGCGGATCAAAAATTTCGTTTATTTTGGCATGGTGCTGTCGCACAGCCAGTGCCTCAGGATGTCTCTTTAGTTCGTACTCAATTTGATAAATACAAGGCGATGGCTAAACAGGCCTGGGATTATCTACAAATGCGTTATTTGCAGGATGGTATGAGTAACGCGTGTGCGTTTGGTTTAGAAAACGATGAAAAGACGGTTATCGATTTGCGTCACAAGCAATGGCAGTATCCTGATAATGTTGTACCGGATATCACTGAGCTGGATGGAGAAATCATTTGTCAGCCTGCTTATCAAGGCATTCCTGAACAGCGTTATCATAATGAGAAACAGTATGGATTTTATTGCGAAAATGCAGCTGTTTTGACCCTGGCTGAAAGCAGGGTTATTAAAAACAATACCAAGCCTTGCATGCATATTATGTTAAATAACATAAAAACTGGAGTTATTCATGCAAGCTCTTTTTGGGAAAATATTTTTCTAGTGAATCACCTCGGTAATACGACTTTATTTGCCGCCGATGATACAAGCAATTTATTTTTTTTATTGGATATGCGTTTTAATGGTGAAATTCGTTCTGGAAGAAATGCACTCAATATCTTGGATAGTCGCCAACTTGTAGGTAGTTTATTTTTTTATATTAAACCCTATTTTCTAGCGTTTGGGCTCATGGAAGAAGCGGCAAATCAATTTGTGATTCAACAGTTTCAGCAATCGCCGACTCGTTTTATGTTGGAATATCGTGAAAATACCGTATTTGTAGAGGAACTTAATTATTTTATTGGCCGTACGGGCAGAACCGATTATATCAGTTGCCAATCGACGGAAACTAATTTACAGGTGGAAAGTGGTGGAGGTACAGCGATTTATCCGGATCGGATCGAAGCTTGCACTCGCGTTGTGCTTAGTGGATATATGCAGGTGGAGGGGCAATTTTCTCAAGAAATTATTTATTACGTTAAACCGAGTTTAGGTACGACTTCTTTATTTATCAGTGCGCCACAAGTTTACTTGATTTTTAGCGATAGCGCTATTTTGCAAGAGCTTTCTCAGTTACGGTATTATCCTCGAGAAAATAAATTGATTTTTGAGGTTTCTATTGCATCAGAGTCGCATATTGAACCCAGTAAACAACAGTCATTTCATTTAGAGATAAATAATTATTTATTAGAAAACCAAACGTCTATTTTTAATTTTGTCGATAAATATAAAAATATCATTCAGGTTGAATTATTGGAACAATTAGAAGGTTTTTTCAAGGAAAAGGAAGCGACCGAGAAAGAAGCGTTTATTGAGATCGCTCATTTTAGTCTACACGCTGAAACGACCTTGCAAGATAGACAGGCCATCCTTAATCAATCTCAATTGATATTGAAAAGTAAGCCTCAATATAGAGTCTATAATATTCTTAAAGTGAAAAATAGTATAACTTTGGCTGTAGAGTCTGTCTATATTTTTGCAACACAGCAAGCCGATATTATTCCTCTAAATAAAAAGATTAGTTTTGCTCAAGGAAAAGCCGGCGCCGATATTTATAGTATGGATATCGAATCGTTACAACACAATGGTTCATATTTTATTGACAACAATGCGATAGATAATAATCTAGATATTATTACATTACCTATTGCTATAGAAACTATTCAAGTAGAAAGAAGACAAGATGATTTGCTACTTATTCCCGATCGGGAAATGAGTTCATGCAAAATTCATGTGCTAGATTATTTTAAAGCACCTTGTTATCAGCACTTCGCTATCCTGGATAGTCAGAAAAATTTATGGTATCCGGAAGTGAATAGGCTCTATTCACGTTTAATCCCTTACTATCATTCGGTCTATAGTCAAATGCCTGTCATAATAGATAAAGCGCAAATGGTTAAGCATGCACATGTCGTTATAGAAGCTCCATTAAATAGTACGAGTTTTTATAGGGAAAAGTTTGATCTTGTCTTAGCGTATGAAAAATTTATCATTTTTTTTAGTGATTTCTTTCTTTTCGATAAAAGCTGGAAGGATTTACAGATTTATTTTTCTGATGCAAGCTATTTGGACTATTTGAATTTAAATGAGTTGTCAAAATGGAGTATTGACTATCAGCAGTTCCTACAAAATACGTATACGCAGTTAATTAAATCTTATTGGCTTGATTTTTCTGAGGATAAATTAGTTGAGATATACCATAATCAACGCTGGTTAGATTCCACGCATGAAACGAGTCATTCTATTAACGAAAAAAAGTATCAGTTAGGTGTTGTGCAACTAAATTTGGTATCAAGCTATGTCGAAGTAAAATCTGTTGAAAATGACTTATATTTTTATTTTAACTCAGCGAATGCTGTGCTGATTATCAAGAACTGGCAAGAACCTTCGCATCGAATTTCACGGATAAAATTTAGACAAGCTAATCAGCTTGTATTTGATAATTTAGATAAATATTCCTTTTCGGATATTCAAGCGTTGCAAATTTATATCAATGAAAAAATATTGGCTTATTACCTAAGGCAAATACTCGATCACTATGATAAAAATTTAGTCACTGAGTTTACGGTGCTTGTTGCAAGCCAAGGTTTGTTGAGTCAGGTTGACGCCATATCGGATTGTTTGCTATTTAAAAATCAATTTGATTTAAAAGAATTTGTGCAAAATTATGTGAAATTTCATGCTAGCGAGCCGTTGCAAAGCTTACGTTTGCCTAAAAATAGTTATTTATTACTGGATATTTTATTTTTACGCTTTCAGCTGGGATACTTAAACACAAACTCTTTTGAAAAAGTTTCCGCTTGTTTTCCATTTTTGCCTAAAGAAAGAATTACATTTTTTTTAAAAAAAATGCATGCTAGTAGAACGAATAGACCTGAAAGAACAATACAAATTTTAGCGTCTTTTTTTACTGGACAGCGACCTGAATTACTTAATTCACTACTTTCTTATTTAGATATCGTTTTAGTGGATAAACAACAGATTCTCACTAATACTAATTCTAGCAGTCCAGTAGGGTTAAACACAACAAGTAGAGAAAAACGTAGTCTACGTGCGACTGCCGAATGGGATTTTTTAGGGGGATTACAATTAGTTAGTACTTTATTTTTTAGACAGACCGGCAGAAAATTTTACGTTGCCCGTGAACAAACCGGCTTAAGTTATTTTGAATCAACGGTTAAAGCACTCATGATAGTAGAAAAAATAAAAGTCAGTCTACCTAATTTTTATTTAAATAAAATAGAGGAAGAAGAACATTTATTTATCCAGTTGCAAGCGGATCTAAGCAAAAAGATTTTTCAACAGGCCTCTTTACAAAGTATAAATAAGCTTATTAATAACTTTATTAAAGATTTGTCGAATTCTATTGAATCGTTAAAAAGAAAACTATTCATTTTAAAGCTAAAAGAAAGTTTTTTATTTGAAGCTGAAGAAACCAGCTATATAAAAAAAGAAAAAAAACTTAAACAAAATAAAGGTTTAAGTCCGTTTACTTGTGTTGCCGTATCCTTCAAAAGTTTATTTTTTTCTAACCCGGTTTGTTTGGAGACAGCGATGGAAAAAACACTCAGCAACGGCATTATCAAAGCAACAGCCCAGGGCCACCTCATATAAAAAGTTAAAAGAGTAAGGGGTATAGAGAGGTTATAAAAAAGTAGTAAGCTATCATGGCCGAGAAAGAGAAGAGGCTTGAGATGCAAAATAAGCTAGAAGGATTCATTGATTTTTTCAAAGAGATTCCGGACCACCGAATAGCAAGAAACAAACGTTATTGTGTAGAAGAGCTGCTTTTAATAGCTTTTTGTGGAATGGTCGCGGGTTATTTGGAATGATTTAGAACTATTTGGTAAAACAAAACTGTCTTATTTCAGGAAATATTTTCCGTATAAGCAGTGAGCTTCTATCGATGATACCTTGAGGAGATTTTTTAGGGCTCTGGACCCTGAAATTTTTGAAAAGTGCTTTGTTGATTGGGTTCGTTATGGATCAAAAGACCTCATTGCTAAGAATGCCTAACAATAGGATAGAAAATCAAGGTCGCGCAAGGGATTTCTTAGATTGGTTCGAAAATAGTGTAAGTGCTTGATTTTACTGGTGCGCTCGGAGGGACTCGAACCCCCGACACCCAGGTTCGAAGCCTGGTACTCTATCCAGCTGAGCTACGAGCGCATGATCCCGAAAGGCTCCGCATTCTAACAGTTTGCTATTCATCCAGCTAGGCCCTCTGCACCGTAATTTGATATCCATACCGAGAATCTAAAATTGGGCTTTGGTGTCCAAGCAAAATGCAGCAAGTAACCCACACGAGCTCCAAACATTAAGGCTGTAATTTTATTACAATAACATGGCGTTTTTCATTGAGTCCGTGGATCTGAATGGGGTTCACGGACATAACAGAAAACGTAGCATCTAATTGATTGATTTCTTCAGTGGGGTATTGGCCTTTCATAGATAAAAAAATCCCTTTTTGACAGGCTAGATGTTGGGTTTTTTTTAAAAAATCAGTTAAAGAGGTAAAGGCGCGGGTAATGATGGAATCAAAACAAATGTTTGTCTGAAATTGTTCCACACGCGTTTGTATAATATCGATATTAGAAATCGCTAATTTTTGTATCACATGGGTAATAAATCGGGTTTTTTTCCCATTACTATCCAATAATGTGAAATGACAGTTGGGATGTGTTAATGCTAAGGGAATGCCTGGTAAACCCGCGCCTGTTCCAACATCCAGCACACGAGTCCCTTGTAAGTAAGGGCTAATGGAAAGACTATCTAATATGTGTTTTGGAATCATTAGGTTAGGGTCGCGTATGCTGGTCAAGTTATAAACTTGCCCCCATTTCTCAAGTAACAATAGGTAATCCGTCAGTTTAGCAACGACAGGCTCGCTGAATGTCAGATGGTTTTGTGTTAATTGCTTTTGCAAATTGGTGTGTAATTGAGCAGCATTCATCATATAAGCAGCGATTCTAATCCGTAAATTAATTTTTTTAAAGCCATGACTTTTTTACAGGCTAGTAATACACCTGGCATAAAGGCTTCTCGATCAATCGTTTCATGCGCAATAACCAGATTGCCCCCCAGATGACCAAATATAACTTCTTGTTTTGCTAAAAAACCTGGAAGTCGTAATGAATGGATAGGGATTTTATCTTTGCACGCGCCCCGCGCACCAGCTAATGTTTCATGTATTTTTTTAGGCTGTGGATTTGTTTTTCTTGCGCCAGCGATCATTTCAGCTGTTTTTATGGCCGTACCGGAAGGTGCATCGAGTTTTTTTTCATGATGGGTTTCGATAATTTCAACCTCTGAAAAATACTGCGCGGCCTGTTCAGCAAATCGCATCATTAATAGTGCTGAAATACAGAAATTAGGTGCAATAATGCCCCCTAACTGTTTTTTAGTGCATATTTCTTGTAGTTCTTTAATTTGATCCGGAAGAAGTCCGCTGGTGCCAATAACAGGATGAGCCCCTTGCTCAATAATTGTTTTTGAATTTTCAAATACGACGGAGGCATTGGTGAAGTCAACAACAACATCGGCGCGATTGGTATGAATAGCTTGTTTGAGATCATCCGTGCTATCTGTTTCGCCTGCCAATTCAAATGTACTATCTTGGCGAATAGCCATGACAGCGGTTTTTCCCATACGCCCTGAGGCGCCATTAACAAGCACGTGAATGGACACACCAAGTTCTCCTTAAGTTAATTTATATTTTTCGCACTAGAATTTTCGGCGGCGTTCCCGCTCAACTCGCAATCCTCATGTATGATGAATACACTGCGGCCGCTCATTATCACGGCGCCTTGCCGAAAATCCCATTGCTGTGAGTATATAAGGGTCTATTGTTGCAGCGATAAGGAGTGACTATACTCTATTTTATGAAATTATCTAGCAAAGCCAATCTCTATTTAGTCTTAGCAACCCTGATGTGGGGTGTTACTTTCCCCGTGACTCGAAATGCATTAACAGAGGTCGATCCCTTTGTATTCGTTAGCTTACGCTTTGTGATAGCTACCTTAATTTTATTGCCGATGGCTTATAACTTATTTTATAAAACGACAAAGCCTGTACTTTTAGGTAGTCTTATTATTGGCATGCTTAATGCGGCGGCTTACCTTTGCCAGACGATTGGTTTAGAAACCGTTAATTCAGCACGCGCTGCTTTTATTACCGGTGCGAGTGTTATTTTGGTGCCTTTTTTAGCGCCATTGTTTGGATTAAATAAACCCACTGGTTTAGATAGGGTGTGCGCATTAATAGGTTTTTTAGGCCTGTATGTCTTAACTGGCATGAGCCATTTTCATTTAAGTAACGGTGATCTATGGGTTTTTGCAGGTGCCTTGAGTTTTTCTTTACAAATTACTTATCTACAGCGATTGACCCAAACAACAGAGCATTATAAGTTGTTAGCGTTTTACCAACTTTTTTTCACAATACCTTTTGTGGCTTTATTAGCCGAAGGGCATAATTTTTCTTTTGCTTTTCAACCTAAAGCCTTAATTGGGATTTTATTTTGCGCTATTTTTGCAACCAGCCTTGCTTATTATCTACAAAATAAATATCAGAAGTTTAGCAGTGCCCCAAAAGCGGCATTGATATTTGCTTTAGAGCCTGTATTTGCAAGTATATTTGGATTTTTGATTAATCGTGAATTGCTTTCTAAGACAACGATTTATGGGGGAATGCTGCTTTTATTTAGTTTAGTGTTACCCAGTTTAGTTAGTTTAATACGCGAATCAAATGTACCTATAAAATGAGCAGTGAAAATTTATGACAGAAGCTAAAACGACATTTTTACGTGATTATACACCCCCTGATTTTTTGATTAAAACGGTTGACTTATGTTTTTTATTGGATGAAACCTCAACTAAGGTTAGTTCACATTTAACGATTTCACGTAATTCTGATGCAGAAGAACAATCGAGCCCATTAATTTTGAATGGCGAGCAATTAGAATTAATTTCTATTAAGCTGAATGATCGTCTTTTATCCGAAAATGAATATAAATTTAGTGCCACAGAATTAACGATTGATAAGGTTCCCCGTGAATTTAGTTTAAATCTAGAAACACAGATTAAACCTAGTGCAAATACTTCCCTAAGTGGACTTTATGTCTCACGAAGTATTTTTTGTACGCAATGTGAGGCAGAGGGATTTCGGCGTATTACCTATTTTCTCGATCGACCTGATGTTTTGGCTTCTTACACGACAACGATTGTTGCGGATAAAACACGATATCCCGTGTTACTGTCTAATGGAAATAAAATTTCGACCAAGGAATTAGCTAATAATCAACATTCGGTTACTTGGAAAGATCCTTTTAAAAAGCCCAGTTATTTATTTGCATTGGTAGCAGGAAATCTAGAGTTTATTCAAGATAAATTTGTTACTAAATCAGCGCGTAAAGTGACCTTACAAATATTTTTTGAAAAAGGTCAAAAAGAAAAATGTTATCACGCCATGGATTCGCTGAAAAAGGCAATGGCGTGGGATGAACAAGCGTATGGGCGTGAATATGATTTAGATATTTTTATGATCGCTGTTATTGATGATTTCAATATGGGAGCGATGGAAAATAAAGGACTTAATATTTTTAACTCGCAAACAGTTTTGGCGGATCCGGAGAGCGCGACAGATTCAGATTATAGTTATGTAACCAAGGTGGTAGGGCACGAATATTTTCATAATTGGACAGGGGATAGAATTACCTGCCGAGATTGGTTTCAATTAAGTCTTAAAGAAGGTTTAACTGTTTTTCGTGAGCAGGAATTTAGTGAGACGATTGGGTCAGCCGCTATTGAGCGAATTAATACGGTAAAATTACTACGCAGCTTGCAGTTTTCAGAAGATGCAGGTCCTTTGGCACATCCAGTACAGCCTGATTCTTATATTGAAATCAATAATTTTTATACGATGACGATCTATGAAAAAGGTGCTGAAGTGATTCGTATGATGAAAGTATTGGTGGGGCCTGAATTATTCCGTAAAGGCATGGATATTTATTTTGAACGCCATGATGGACAAGCCGTGACGATCGAAGACTTTATTCAATCTATTGAAGAAGGTAGTGGCTATGATTTGCAGCAATTTCGTTTATGGTATAAACAATCAGGGACACCAGAATTATATATTGAATATCATTATAAACCGGAAGCAAAAACATTTGATTTAATCGTTAAGCAAAGCTGTCCGCCTACGCCGAATCAGCTTACCAAAAAACCTTTTTATCTTCCTTTAGCAATGGCTTTACTCGATGCAGAAGGCCAAGCATTCGCTTTACAACTAACAGGAGAATCGCAGGTTGTTGATAAACAACGTGTATTAACTATCAAAGAAACAGAGCAGCATTTCCAGTTTGTTAATATTGACAGCAAACCAGTACCTTCCTTGCTAAGAAATTTTTCAGCACCGGTAAAGCTTTATGTAGCGTATAGCGATAAAGATTTAGCCTTTTTGATGCAGAACGATAGTGATTATTTTAATCGCTGGGATGCGGTTCAGCAATTGGCGAACCGTATCGTCATGCGCCGACTTGAGCAGCCATCGGCATCTGATGAATCAGCTAATTTATTGATCGAGTCCTATCAAGGATTATTGACGAATATTACCAAAGAAAATAATGCTTTATTTGCGGAATTATTGAATTTACCAAGCGAAGCTTATTTTTCAGAGCAAATGAAAGTAGTTGATGTAGATGGCATACATAACACCCGTCTCTGGTTGCGTGAAAAAATTGCGCATGATTTGCGTGTTCAATTATTAAAACTTTATAAGACCTATCAAGATTTTAAACCCTATACGTTTAATGAAACAGCACAAGCGCAGCGTCGTGTAAAAAATACCTGTTTAAATTATTTAATGCTATTAAAGGATACGGCTATTAACAATCTGGCTATTTCACAATATCAAAAAGCTGATAATATAACCGACAGTGTGAGTGCTTTGAGTGAATTAGTAAATAATAATGTGTCTGAAAGTGCACAGTTTTTAAATGATTTTTATGAAAAATACAAAACTAATACATTAATTGTCTGCAAATGGCTTGCGATACAGGCATATGCGCCGTTGGGTGATACATTGCAGCATGTTAAAGATTTATTAAAACATCCTGCTTTCGATTGGAAAAATCCTAATAAAATTAGATCACTGATTGGTGCGTTTTGTACAGGAAATCAAGCGCAATTTCATCAGATTTCAGGTGGGGGTTATGTTTTTTTAAGTGAACAAATACAACATTTGGATAAATTAAATCCTCAGATAGCTGCACGATTGTTGCGGCCGCTGACCCGCTGGCAGCGATTTGATAAGACGCGGCGTGAATTAATGCGTGAACAATTAGAATGTATTGTTAAAACGACCGGTGTTTCACCGGATGTTTATGAAATTGCCAGTAAAAGTTTAGTGGGTTAATATTAACCGGATAGGATGTTAGACTACTTAATAGAGGGATTATTACAATGGATTTAAACAAAGAGAAAAAGGAATATATATTTGCAGAATATCATGAAAAGCGGTTGATGCTTTTTCTGCCACGTTTTATATTTGATATTAATAGTAGATTAAGAGATTTCAGGCTAACAATACCAGAAATAAAACAGATACAACAAATAGGACGTGTGGCGGTAATATGCATAGAATTAAATGAAAAGGCATTGTCCAAATATACTAATTGTAAATTAGGATTAGTTAGAGAGTCCTTAGCTTGTTTAGAAAAAAATCCCGAAAATTTTGGATTATTAGAGTCTTTAGGGAAGTATACGACCTATTGTAGAATGGATAAAATAAAGAGTGCGGTTGGACAGTCAGGGTGTGTAGGTTTTATCTCTATTCTATTCAATTATATTATTATTACAGCGGTTTTATTACCCTTTCTCTGTCTTTCTCCCAGTGTATTGCCTTTGGCCTTATTTTTTGCAGCTGCTTTTTTTTCGTTTGTTGGTACTTATTTTGTAAAACAGGGTATAGAAAGTATACCTTTATTCAATGAACAGCTAGGAGGGCTTGAAAAATGCCTTGAAAGCGATCTTATTTCACTGATCAATGAGTCTAAGGCGAGAGAAACAAACGAAGTAACGGCGAGTGAAAAAATTAATAGCGTGGGAGGGTTTCAGATAAGTGAGGAACCTGCTACTCAACCTTCACTTTACCCTCCGCCTTATTCTTCGCTATTCTTCAATGGCAATGCCTTGCCAGTTCGAGAGGCGACAAATAATAATGTAGGGGATAGCTTATATGATAGGGATAGGGTGTGTTATAAATAATCTATAACAGCTTGCTAAACACTTAGTGTTTAGTTTAGAAATTATTTAAGTAGTTTGCTTCGCTAAAAAAATACCGACTAAAGCGATCAGAATGCCTGACATTTGGATTAAGGATAGGTATTCTGAAAACAAAAGCCATCCGGCCATAGCGGCAACCATAGGTTGTACTAATAAAGCGGTTGAAGCAAAAGTAACTGGAAGATATGGTAAGGCATAAGCAATAAGACCTTGGCCGAGTATGTGAGAAAACAATGCCAATGCAATTAAAATGATCCAGGCCATTCCCGTGTGCGGCAAGAAAGATTCGCCAGAAAAGTAAGTGATAATAAGCAGTGTTAACATGCTGGAAAAAGTAGAAATTGCCATACTGGTAGCAGCTGTAAATTTCTTACGCGAGCGGTTGAGCACTAACAAATAACCCGCATAGAAAAATGCAGTGATGAAAGCCAATCCGTCACCAGCGGCAGTGCGTTTATCCATATGTAAGTGAGGGCTGATTAAAATAGCGACACCTACAATAGCGAATAATAAACCAATGACTAATTTTTTTTGTGGCGGTTTATGTAATACCGCCCATCCCCATAAAGCGATAAGTACAGGGGAGAAGTTAGCCAGTAATGTTGAATTAGCAATGGTCGTATATTGAATAGATAAATGCCAGGTGGCTAAATCACCACCAAATAAAATACCTGCAAATAATATCCATAAATAATCTTTAAAATTGGGTACTTCTGCATCAGTAGGATAGGTTGAGCCTTGGCCCAAGGAAAGCAAAGTTAAAATAGGAAAGGCAATAGCAACTCGCCAGAATGCCGTGGCAATAGGCCCTACTTCGCTTAAACGAACAAAGATAGGGGCAAAACCGATGGCTACGGCACCTATTATTAAATAAAACATGGCAAACTTACGTTTTTTTTCAGAACCAATCGTGGACGTTGTCTCTATAGACATACATGACCCCTAAAAATTTCTTCCTGTTTATTATTAGAATAGGCCTAAAAGGGCAAGTTTTCTCCTGGTAATTAAAGCATAGTATTGGTTAAATAGTGAATTAAATGTTTCTTTTATAGTCAGACTCTATATAGCGTTGATACTCTAGGTGTGCTGCTTAAATCGCTAAGTTCCTGAAAATATCGACTATCATCAATGTAAGAAATATAAAGTTAGTGCGTGCTGATATCGGGCAAAGAAGCTGAAGGAATCGGACTAAAGTTTTATCCTAGGAGATAGGTTGTACAAGCCATGTACTTTTCTTACAAGTCCGCTTGTCAAGCGTTCATCATTATTTTGCTATTAGCTAGTCTTAATGCTTGCCTGGTAGGGCCTGATTTCAAGCCCGCTGAAGCGCCTCAAGTAAAACATTATACAGAATCACCTTGGTTACATAGAACGGTAAGCACGCAAGGGCATGCGGGCGCATCACAACATTTTATTTGTGGCGCTAATGTTCCACCCCAATGGTGGCGTTCATTTCATTCAAAAAAATTAAACAAATTGGTTTGTAGAGGACTTTCCAATAGTCCTAATTTAATAGCAGCAAAAGCAGTATTGAGAGAGGCAGAAGAAAATCTTAATGCCGGTATAGGTAATTTATATCCCGCATTCACCGCACAACTTTCCGCTCAGCGTGGGTCCAGTACAGGAGTTTTTAATTCAAATACAGCAGATAGTACGGTAACAGCCAGTAATACGCCCTTGGGAAGTGTATTTAATCTTTTTAATGCTTCAGTGAATGTTTCTTATTTACTTGATATTTTTGGTGGGACACGACGTGAGATAGAAGCATTAAAAGCACAAGTTGATTATCAAGATTATGAATGGAAAGCTGCCTATTTAAGTCTGACAGGAAATATCGTTACTTCAACCATCGCGTTAGCATCTTTGCAAACACAAATTAGCGTTACCAAACGATTGATTTTAGAGCAGGAAGAACAGTTGAAAATTATTAAGCAGCAATTCGAATTAGGTGGTGTTTCCGGCGTGGAGGTATTACAACAGCAAACACAGGTTGCACAGACACGTGCGACATTGCCGCCATTAGAAAAAAGTAAAGAACAGACACGCAACGCATTAGCTGTTTTAGTAGGTTCATTCCCTAGCTGTAGCCGTATTCCCAACATTGATTTAAGTGAATTAAGGTTACCCACACAGCTTCCTTTAAATATTCCTTCGGCATTAGTTCGTCATCGACCCGATGTACGTGCTGCCGAAGCCTTATGGAAGGCGGCTAATGCACAAGTAGGTGTTGCCACGGCTAATTTATATCCGCAATTTTCGATTAATGGTACTTATGGAGAATCAAATTCCGTAGGGAATCGACTTTTTGCTTCACAAAGTAAGTTATGGAGTATAGGAAGTGGATTACTGCAACCGTTATTTAGAGGAGGTACTTTAATAGCACAACGTCGTGCTGCGTTTGCTGCTTATGATCAAGCCGCGGCACAGTATCAGCAAGTGGTACTGCAAGCGTTTCAAAACGTAGCGGATACATTACGTGCCTTAGAAGCAGATGCGCGCGAGTTACGCGCACAAAAACAGGCAGAGTTAGCGGCACGTGCTAATTTAAATTTAACACGTCAACAGTTTAAATTAGGCGGCATTAATTATCTTTCTTTATTAGATGCACAGCGGCAATATCAGCAAACGCGTATTAGCCTTATTCAAGCACAAGCCAGTCGTTATACAGATACGGCGGCATTATATCAGGCATTGGGAGGTGGATGGTGGAATTGCTAAAAAAGCCTTCGTCTTTTGTTTTATTTTGTTGTTGGACGCCGCCCTGCGACTTTGACCGCAGAGTTGGCTTTTCCGATGCTCATGTACTTGCATGTACATTCCACTTCTCAAAGCCAATCCGCCTAGAACTAAAACAAAATACTCGGTTTTATCGTTTTATGGGGGTAGGGGAAAAATGAATAATTGGAGAGAACAGCTACGAAAACCGATGGTTATTATGTTAGTCAGCGTGGGGTTATTGTTTACGTGTATTTTTGGGTTTCAGTTGTTTAAAAGAATGTTAATTAATCGTGCGATGCAAAATAATACAGCACCTGTAGTAACGGTTTCTGCGATGCCAGTGCATTATCAAGACTGGCAGCCATCATTGTTAACGTACGGTAGTTTACGTGCGGTAAAAGGTGTGAATGTGACAACTGAATTAGCTGGTTTAGTGCGCACGATTTACTTTAAGCCGGGTGCAGAAGTTAAACAAGGCGATGTGTTGGTACAACTTAATGCAGATTCTGATGTCGCTTTATTACATGCGTTAGAGGCACAAGAGAAGTTATCTGAGATTACTTATCATCGTGATAGTGCACAATTTGCGATAAAAGCGATCAGTAAAGCCGTATTGGATGCAGATGAGCAAAATCTAAAGAATTTACAAGCACAAGTAGCGCAACAAGCAGCAATCGTTGCCAAAAAAACCTTGGTTGCTCCTTTTGCGGGGCGTTTAGGTATTTCTGCTGTGAATCCAGGACAATACCTTAATGCCGGTGACCAAGTAGTCACACTACAGGCATTGGATCCACTATATGCCGATTTTTATGTGCCTCAACAAAATTTAGTTCAATTACATATAGGATCTACCGTTAAAATTAAAACGGATACTTATCCGGATAAGACATTTGCTGCAGCAATTACTACTATTAATCCTATAGTAGATTCAACGACACGTAATGTTGAAGTCGAAGCAACTGTTGAGAATGCTCAGTCTGAATTATATCCAGGCATGTTTATATCGGCGGAAGTTGAAACCGGTACACCGCAGCGCTATTTGACGTTACCTCAAACAGCGATCAGTTTTAATCCTTATGGTGAAATAGCGTATATTGTGCAGCAAAAAGGTAAAGATAAAAAAGGTAATCCTATTCTTAGTGTATTACAAACTTTTGTAGAGACAGGTGATAAAAGAGGTGATCAAATTGCTGTGCTAAAAGGACTTAAAGAAGGCGAGACGGTGGTTACTAGCGGCCAACTTAAATTAAAGAATGGTAGCTTAATTGTGATCAATAACTCAGTGGTTCCACAAGATAAAATGGCGCCTATGGTTATTGATGAATAGAGTAAAGCGAATTTAAAGGAATCTAAAAGAGCTGATAGTCAAGGATGACGAATGCGGTTTACAGATATATTTATTAAACGGCCTGTATTAGCAACGGTAATTAGCTTGCTAATTTTTGTATTAGGCATACGCTCATTAAGCTTATTGCAAATCCGTCAATATCCTTTTACAGAAAATGCGGTGATTACGGTGTCGACGGTTTATACGGGGGCAGATCCTGCGTTAGTAGCTGGATTTATAACCACACCTTTAGAAAACTCTATTGCACAAGCGCAAGGCATTGATTATTTAACCTCGAGTAGTACGCAAGGTAGCAGTTCTATTCAAGCTAATCTGCGTCTTAATTATGATCCCAATAGGGCGCTAACGGAAGTTAATACCAAAGTAAACGCCGTACTGAATCAATTACCTAAAGCCTCTCAGCAACCCACGCTCAGTATTACGGTGGGAGAAACGATTGATTCAATGTATCTCGGGTTTTATAGCCAACAACTCGCGAGTAATAATGTCACTGATTATCTTGTTCGAGTCGTACAGCCTAAGTTGCAATCCATTGATGGTGTGCAGCAAGCAGAAATATTGGGTCAGAGGCAGTTTGCTTTACGTGCATGGTTGGACCCAGCCAAGCTAGTTTCTTATGGTATTACCGCCAATGAAGTGGCGATCGCTTTAGCCAATAATGATTTCATTGCGGCGGTGGGTCGCACCAAAGGCGAAATGATAACGGTTGATCTAACGATCGAAACGGGATTGAAAACAGTAGAAGAATTTAAAAATCTGATTGTTAAAGCAAAAAATGGTGCGATTATTCGTTTAAAAGACGTGGCTAAAGTCACGCTCGGTGCGCAAAATTACGATACGGCCGTTAAATTTGATAATAAACCTGCCGTTTATATTGGTATAAAAGTAGCGCCGACTGCCAATGTGCTATCAGTTATTAAAAATGTTAGAAAAGCTTTTCCTAATATTCAACAACAATTACCGCAAGGACTTAAAGGCGAGATTGTTTATGATGAAAGTCGTTATATTAATAGCGCTATCAGCGAGGTTATTCATAGCTTAATTGAAGCCTTAATTATCGTAACTGCGGTTATTTTTATTTTTCTAGGTTCTATACGTTCGGTTGTTATTCCTGTTATTGCAATGCCACTTTCGTTAATTGGCAGTTTTCTTATTATGTTATTACTGGGATACACCATCAACTTATTGACTTTATTAGCACTAGTATTAGCGATTGGTTTAGTGGTAGATGATGCCATTATTATTGTAGAAAATATTTTTAGACATATCGAAGCAGGAGAGACGCCGTTTAATGCAGCAATAAAAGGTGCCAGAGAATTAGCCATTCCTATTATTTCAATTTCGGTTGTGTTGGTTGCAGTCTATGTGCCGATTGGTTTTATGGGTGGTCTAACCGGCGCTCTTTTTACTGAGTTTGCTTTTACTTTAGCCGGTGCGGTAGCAATATCAGCCATTATCGCATTAACATTGTCACCGATGATGTGTTCTAAATCGTTAAAGCCCACAAAAGATAATAATAACCCTGGTTTTGTTGTTTTTATTGATCGTCAGTTCGAAAAAATCCGTGATATTTATGAATGTTTTTTACATAGTTCATTAGATAATGTGTGCGTCACTGGTGTTTTCGCTATTATTATTTTATCCAGTATCTATTTTCTTTATGCTACGTCTAAAAGTGAATTAACCCCACAAGAAGACCAGGGGCTTATCATTAGCTTATTAACCGCCGCACCCAATGCAAGCTTAGAGCAAACCCAGCTTTATTCGAAGCAAGTATTTAAAATATTTGAGCAGTTTCCTGAAACTGATCACGTTTTTCAGTTAGACGGCGTTAACGGATTAAATAGCAGCATTGGTGGTATGGTTTTTAAACCATGGGATGAGCGTAAACGTACGACAAATCAGCTACAACCCGTGGTACAACAATTATTTTCTCACATCGCTGGGGCACGCGTTGCGGCTTTTCAAAAACCATCATTGCCCGGTGGTGGAAGTGGGTTACCTGTGCAGTTTGTTATTACAACGACAGATAGTTACGATAAATTGAATGAGGTGTCGCAACGTTTATTAGATGAAGCGCGTAAGAGTGGATTATTTGTTTATTTGGATACTGATCTTAAAATTGATAAGGCGCAAACAGCGATTCAACTTGATCGTGACAAAGCAGCACAACTTGGATTAAGTATGGCAGACGTCGGTAGTGTATTGGCTTCTGCTTTAAGCGAAGGCTATATTAATTATTTTGATTTTTCTGGTCGTTCTTATCAAGTTATACCGCAAGTAATGCGTAGTCAGCGTTTAAATGCTAATCAAATACTTAATTATTATTTAATGTTACCCAATGGCTCGTCTATTCCATTGTCAACCATTGCACGTTTGAAAACGACCGTTGTTCCTGAATCGATTAATCATTTCCAGCAACTTAATTCAGCCACTATTTCAGCCGTGGCTTTTCCGGGCGTGACGATGGGCGATGCGCTTCAGGGACTGAAAAATATGGCAGGAAAAATATTCCCAGAAGGTTATGGTATTGATTATGCCGCGCAGTCACGCCAATATCAGCAAGAAAGTAGCGCATTGATATTAACTTTTTTTCTAGCATTGGTTATTATTTTTCTTTGTTTAGCGGCACAATTTGAAAGTTTTAGGGATCCTTTAATTATTCTTATTAGTGTTCCGATGTCGATTTGCGGTGCACTTATTTTTATTAGTTTAGGAATTGGTGGCGCAAGTTTAAATATCTATACGGAAGTGGGTTTAGTGACATTAATTGGTTTGATCAGTAAACACGGTATTTTAATCGTACAATTTGCTAATGATCTGCAAAAAGAAGGTCACGCTAAGCGAGAAGCTGTGCAAATGGCAGCGGGTATTCGATTAAGACCTATTCTGATGACAACTGCTTCTATGGTATTAGGTGTTATTCCATTGATATTAGCGACGGGTGCAGGTGCTATTAGTCGCTTTAATATTGGATTAGTTATTGCGACAGGGATTTCAATTGGTACCTTATTTACTTTGTTTGTAGTGCCGGCTATGTATTTATTTTTGGCTCAGGATCATTATCAACCAAATACTTCAGAAGCGGCTTGACGTCGTTGCCAGTTTTCCATGTAGCGTTTTGCAAGTGTTAGATCTCGAATAATTAATACATTTTCAGCATTTTTGTTTTGTGCAGCCTTGGTGAAATTAAAGGAGCCAGTGATAACTTCTTTTTCATCAATGATCATAATTTTGTTATGCGCAATCGCCGGTTTGTAATCGATCCACACAGGAATGTGTTGATTGAGTAAAAAGCGTGAAGCACTATATTTTTGTGATTTTTGACTTTTATCTAGGATGACTTTAACAACAACACCGCGTTTTCTTGCCTCAACAAGATGTTTCGCGATGGGTACTGAAGTAAAACTATAAGCTTGTACAGCAATAGATTTTTTTGCGTTATCTAATACATCGGTAATTTGCATAGTACAATTTTGTCCAGGAGTGAAACAAACTTGTATGCGAGGGCAGCTAGCCGTACTTGCTTGACTTATGGTGGTATAAAATGGAGCAAGTAATAAGAAACAAATTAATAAAGGTTTTAACATCAATAAATCATCTATTGTCATTGCGATTGCCGCGCTTCGCTCGCAATGACAGCGAAGCGCGTGGCAATCTAAACTTCATAAACTGGATGGCCATGCTCATTGTATTCGCTTGCCATGACGAATATGAGTTAACATCAATTAGTTTGAAAAGGGCTGTTTTAATAAATCCTTTAGTAATGGAGCAAGTTCCCGTTTTTGAATACCACTGCGTAGACGACGCACTCTGAGAATGGCATTCAAATCGGCCAGTGCATTTGAAAAATTATCATTAAGAATTAAGTAATCATATTCATCAAAATGTTCTAGTTCTGCTTTTGCGTCAGCCATACGTTTTTTAATGACACTTTCTTCATCTTGTGCTCTGAGCCGTAATCTTTTTTCCAAGGTTTCCCAGGAAGGTGGAATGATAAATATACCGATAGATTCAGGCATTTTCTCTCTAATTTGCCGTGCGCCTTGCCAATCAATTTCTAAAATAATGTCAATGCCCGCTTCTATTTTTTTAGTAACCCAGGTGACAGAGGTCGCATAATAATGACCAAAAACTGTGGCATCTTCTAGAAAGGCCTGTTTTTTTTTAAACCGTTTAAACTGTGCTTCATCAACAAAATGATAATCAACCCCTTCTTTTTCACCCGGTCTAGGCGCGCGCGTTGTATAGGAAATGGAAACTTCTAAGTTCGATACCGATTCCAGCAATGCATTCACTAAACTGGTTTTGCCGCCACCGGAAGGTGCTGAGATAATATAAAGCGTACCAGGAATTTTCATAAGTTACTCGACGTTTTGCACTTGTTCACGTATTTCTTCAATTAAAACTTTTAAATTAACTGCCATTAAACTGAGGTCTGCATTAAGTGATTTAGAGGCTAAGGTATTCGCTTCTCGATTGAGTTCTTGGAGCAAAAAATCCAATTGTTTGCCCTGTGCTGGTTTCTTAAGCAGTTTTTTAAATTCATTAACATGAATCTGTAAGCGATCTAATTCTTCTGCCACATCCATTTTTTGAGTGAATAATAGCATTTCCTGTTCTAAACGGTTAGGGTCTAAATTCATTTGGATATCAGATAGGCGCGCCAAGGTTTTTTCACGTTGTAGTGAAAGAATAATAGGCAATTGTTCTTTGATCGTGTTGATTAGGCGTTGTAGCTTTGTTAAACGCTGATCGATGACCTCAAGAATAGCTTTTCCTTCCTGGGTTCGCGTTACACATAAATCAGTCAGGGTTTCTGAAAACAAAGCAAGTAAGTCCGATTGTAGCGTTTCGTAAGCGATGTCAGGAAGCTTTAGCAACTGTGGCCAACGTAATAATTCAATAGGGTTTAAGGGGCTAGAAGTTTGGGTGAGAGTAGCTAGTTGTTTATGGGTTTGGATAATAGCGTTGGCAAGATCTTCATTAATCTCAATAGGAATTGCTTTATTAGCAGGTGGTTTATAACGCAGCCTTACATCGACTCTGCCTCGTCGTATCTGTTGGTTTAGCCGTTTGCGTAGCAAGGGTTCTAGATAACTCAAGGACTCCGGTAAAGAGAAACTAATATCTAAATAGCGGTGATTAACACTGCGTAACTCCCAAGTAGTATGTCCCCACTCCGTTTGTTGTTCTTTTCTGGCAAAAGCCGTCATGCTACAAATCATGTTAATCGTTAATTTAAAAAGTATAATGAGGGCTATTCTAATCAGTCTTATGTAATAAATATAGAAGGAAAATAATGATGCGTTCTACTTCACGTCCTGCTGATGCGCTGCGCGCTATTCAGATCACACGTGCTTATACCCAGCATGCCGAAGGATCCGTATTAATTGAATTCGGTCATACCAAGGTGATCTGCAATGCCAGTGTTATTGCGGGTGTACCTAAGTTTTTAAAGGGTTCTGGCCAAGGTTGGCTTACTGCAGAATATGGGATGTTGCCACGCTCAACCCATTCACGTATGGAGCGAGAGGCGAGTCGTGGTAAGCAATCTGGTCGAACCTTAGAGATTCAGCGTTTGATTGGTCGAGCGCTGCGCACGAGTGTTGATCTAAAACAATTAGGTGAAAATACTATTTTATTGGATTGCGATGTGATTCAAGCTGATGGTGGCACACGTACGGCAGCCATCACAGGCGCTTGTGTTGCTTTAGCTGATGCACTGGCTGCGATGAATAAAAAAGGTGAGACTAAGCAAAACCCGATGCGTTTTCTGGTAGCCGCGGTTTCTGTAGGGCTTTACAAGGGTACGCCGATTTTAGATCTTGATTATGTCGAGGATTCTACGGCTGATACGGATATGAATGTCGTCATGACAGAGCAGGGTGAATTTATTGAATTTCAAGCAACTGCAGAGAAAAAGGCTTTTTTAAAGCAAGAGTTTGATGCTTTGTTGAGCTTAGCAGAATCCGGAATCAAGCAATTATTTACAAAGCAAAAGGAAAGTTTAGGTATTTCGTAACAGTTTTTTCTCATATATTTGCTATCCTTGATGGGTAGGATCAGCATCCACGACGCTAAAAATTAGCGAATGATACGGAGATTAACTTGTTAAAACGCGATATTTCTACGACGAGTATACTCATTGCTGCTGCTGGCGGTATGATCGGCTCAGGATGGTTGTTTACGCCTTTTCTTGGAGCGAAAATGGCGGGGCCGAATGCATTGGTAAGCTGGGTTATCGCCGCCGTTTTTATGCTATTGATCGCGTTGCCGCTGTGCGAATTAGGCGCAATGCTGCCATTATCCGGTGGAATGTCTAATTATCCGACATTTACCCATGGTCGGGAGGTTGGGTTTTTATTTTCTTGGGTCACTTGGCTATCTTACGTGGTGATGACACCGATAGAAATTCAAGCCATTTTGCAATATAGCAGCCATTTCTTTTCCGCATTACTCGTTAAAGAAGCCTATTATTTCAAGCTTTCTCCTATAGGATATGTCGCTGCGTTAGCGATTATGTTTGCCATTGTATTACTTAATACGTATGGCATTAAATTTCTGACTGAATGTAATAAATATGCCAGCATCATAAAATTTATTCTTCCCTCAATTGCTATTGTGTCGTTGATGCATGCATCGCCTTCTTTTGAGAATATTCATTTAACATTGACCACAGAAGAAAGTTGGATGCAAATATTTTCTGCACTATCAGCGGGTGGTATTGCTTTTGCTTTTACTGGTTTTCAAAATGGCTTAATGTTGGCAGGGGAAGTGAAAAATCCGCAAAAAACGATTCCTATTGCTATGTTAGGTGCAATTTTAGTTGGGTTAATTTTATATTTTACCTTGCAGCTTGCTTTTTTAATGGCAATTCCAAAAATATATCTACAACAGGGTTGGCATCCGTTGACGTTTCCAGGCGATAGTGGTCCGTTAGTGGGTTTAACACTTTTATTAGGACTGAGCTTGGTCGCTACTTTATTACTGTTTGATGCCGCTTTTTCTCCTTTAGGTACAACCTTGGTTTATACCGCTGCTACTTCGCGTATTTTGTATGGTATGGCACTTAATAAATATTTACCGTCACTTTTTTTAAAAGTGAATAGGTATCAAATTCCATATATGACCTTATATGCTAACTTTTTGGTGGGTGCATTATCATTTTTGCCTTTTCCAGGATGGCAAAAAATGGTGGCATTTCTAGCTTCAGCGAGCATTTTTTCTTATGGTGTTGGGCCGGTCTGCTTATTAGCATTACGTAAACTGCGTTCTGAGCAATATCGTCCGTTTAGACTCGATAATAGTTTTGTTATTTGTTACGGTGCTTTTTTTGTTTGTAATTTAATGCTTTATTGGTGTGGATTCCCAGTGATTTGGAAACTCTATCTAGCCATTATGGTAGGGAGTATTATCTATTTTTTTTATCACCGCAATACCCGATTTTCGAATAAGCTAAGTTTATATTGGTTTTTTTCTTATGTAACGTTGTTGTTATTATTATCTTATTTAGGGTCTTTTGGTGGTATGGGTTTATTAAGGTTTCCTTTAGATATGCTGCTGATTTTTCCATTTAGTCTTTTCATGTTGTATTTATCGCAGCATTGTTTGGTGAAGGATGCGGCAGAACAAGAATCATTTGAGTTGATGAATAAGCAATTACAAGATTTATAACTTATCGCCAATAATATGAACTTCGCGAATAAGTTGAATATGATGTTTTTTAAAAACGGCACCACTAATTTTTTCTATTAGCGCTTCAATATCGGCAGCAGTTGCCTGGTTTTCGTTGACAATAAAATTAGCATGTTTAGTAGAAACAGAGGCCCCCCCTATTTTTAGGCCTTTTAATCCACTACTTTCAATAAGGCGCGCCGCGTAATCATTTTCAGGATTGCGAAATACAGAACCGCAACTGGGTTCATTGGTCGGTTGTGTCGCAGTACGGTGTGCTAATAGCGATCGAATTTTTTCTAAAGATTCTTCCTTGTTACCTGGATTTAGCTGGAAATGGGCGGCTAGATAAAATTCATCGGGAAAAACATTGACACTACGGTAAGCGATTTGGTAGTTGCTGGGACGGCGAAGTTTTTTTTCTCCATGTCTATTAATAGTTTCTACTGCTTTGACGATTTCCCACGTTTCTGAACCATTGCAGCCCGCATTCATGGCTAAAGCACCGCCGATAGTGCCAGGAATACCTGCTAAAAATTCGGCACCATTTAAGTTTTTTCTTGCAGAAAATCGTGCAAATGCAGGTGACGCGACGCCTGCTTCTGCGCGAATCACAGTAGGTTCTAACAACTCTAGTTTACTCAGAGCGCCTTGAGTAATAACCACAGTTGCTTTAATACCGCCATCACGTATTAAGGTATTACTTCCTAAACCTAAAAATAACACAGGTTCTTTGGGTGGTAATTGTTTTAGGAAGTTAATCAGATCATCGCTATTTTTAGGGATATAAAGACGTTGCGCAGGACCTCCAACGCGCCACGATGTGTAATTTGAGAGCGAAACATTTTCTAGTAAACGACCACGGGGTTCCTGCATTATTTAATCCATACTGAATTCGGATAGGGCAAGTTGTTGTGCAATACTGCCAATGTCACCTGCACCTTGTAGTAAAAGTACATCGTTATTTTCAAGGATGTCGTGCAAATTGCGTGATAAATGTTTTTTGTCGGCAACAACCGTAGGATTTAAATCGGAGCGTTGGCGAATGTGTTCTGATAGGGCCAGGCTATCAGCACCAGGAATAGCTGTTTCTCCGGCCGAATACACATCTAATAACAGCAAATGATCTACATCCGCTAATACTGTGACAAATTCATTAAATAAATCACGTGTGCGCGTGTAACGGTGTGGTTGATAAGTCATTACCAAGCGTCGATCGGGCCAAGCTGCGCGAATCGTTTTTAAAGTAGCCGCAATTTCACTAGGATGATGACCATAATCATCGATTAATAAAACCCGCCCTTTTTTAACACAAAATTCACCGAGGATTTGAAAACGTCGATCAACACCACTAAATTTAGCTAAAGCAGTTTGAATCACGTCGTCAGCAATATTTAATTCAGTCGCAACCGCAATACTTGCGACAGCATTCAAGGCATTATGTTGTCCCGGTAAATTTAAGGTGATATTTAATGGTTTTTGATTTTTGCGTAAAACGCTAAAGTGATTTTTAATTTCTTTTTGTTTAAAAGAAGTAATTCGTATATCGGCATCTTTACTGAAACCGTATGTAATAACAGGACGCATCACTTCAGGAAGAATAGAACGTATAATCGGATCATCTACACAGACAATCGCTAAGCCATAAAAGGGTAAATGACGTAAAAATTCTATAAAGCTTTGTTTGAGCCGCTGAAAATTTCCGTCATAAGTACCCATGTGATCGGCATCAATATTGGTGATGATAGCCACCATAGGTTTTAAATAAAGAAAAGAAGCGTCGCTTTCATCGGCTTCAGCAACTAAATAGCGGCCTGAACCTAAGCGTGCATGCGTATTAGTGCTATTAAGGCAGCCACCAATCACAAAGGTAGGATCAAGTCCTGCTTCTCTTAATAGACTAGCTACCAAACTGGTGGTGGTTGTTTTTCCATGCGTGCCTGCGACAGCAATCCCATAGCGAAACCGCATTAATTCAGCAAGCATTAAGGCTCTAGGGACCACCGGGATATGCGTTTGCCGCGCTTTCATAATTTCTACATTATCTTTTGGCACGGCACTGGAATAGATGATCACATCCGCTTTATCAATATGTTTCGCTTTATGGCCACGGTTGAATTGTGCACCTAACTGTTGCAAATGTTGGGTCATGCTGTTTTCTTGTAGATCAGAGCCCGAAACCGTGTAACCCTCATTGAGTAGGATTTCGGCAATACCGCCCATGCCAGCACCGCCGATGCCAACGAAATGAAGATGCTGAATACGGCCCATTTGGTGGTCTACAAAAGGGTTTTTCATGGAGATGGCCTATATCTTGTAAGGAGATGGGCGTATTGTGTCATTAGTTGTAGATAGGCTCAACCTATCCTAAGAGGGTGGCTTACTCACGATAGCCAAATTCAGCTAGGCGATATTCATAATCGATGCGTAATAATAGCGAAAGCATCATACAGGTAATCAGTAAACTACTGCCACCGTAACTCATTAAAGGGAGTGTTAATCCTTTAGTGGGGAGTACACCCATATTGACGCCAATGTTGATCATGACTTGCAGGGCGATATTTAAACCAATGCCATAAGCCAGATAAGCAGAAAAACGTTGTCCTGCATTAAAACAACGTTGGCCGATACGTAAGGCGCGCCATACTAATACCGAAAATAATAAGACCATAAATAATCCGCCAATAAGGCCTAATTCTTCGGTTAATACAGCAAATAAAAAATCGGTATGCGCTTCTGGAAGATAAAATAATTTCTGTATGCTTTCACCAAGGCCGACGCCAAACCAGCCGCCGCGTCCAAATGCAATTAAAGATTGTGTTAACTGATAACCGGAGTCAAATTGATTTGCCCAAGGGTTAAGAAAGGTCGTTAAACGGGCTAAACGATAAGGTGAGCTAATAGCAAGGATACCTAAAATAAATACCACGCCGGTAAAGAGGATCGCAAACTGCCAAATTCGTACGCCGGCTAAAAACAACATGCCAAGGCTAGTGACTAAAATAACAGTGGCTGCACCAAAATCGGGTTCACGTAATAATAAAAACGTAATAATTGCGAGCACTAGTAGTGGTTTTAGAAATCCGCGTATTTGTGTTTGTACTTGTTTTTCTTGACGGAGTAGATAGCCGGCTAAGTAAATGATCATCGTTAATTTTACGAATTCAGATACTTGCAGGCCAAAAGGACCAAATCCAAGCCAACGCATACTGCCATTAACCTGCCTCCCAATGCCAGGCAATAAAACGACGACGAGTAAAGCGATACTTAACACTAGAAGTGCAAGACTTATTTGTTTCCAATAATCTGTTTTTATTTGGAAAATAACAGCCCCTGTTCCTATGCCTAATATCAAATAAAATAATTGATGGAAAAAGTAGTGGAAAGCTTGGCCGTATTGACGTTCCGAGATGACAATCGAGGTAGAGGCGACCATTAAGAGGCCAAATGCTAATAACGTTAAAATTGAAAAAAGTAACGTGCGATCATAGAGAATAACGGAATCCTCCTGTTGAATCGCTTTAGCCATGTTAAGGTTCTCCTCGTACTAGCTGCGCAAAAACATTGCCACGTTCTTCATAATTTTTGAACATATCCATGCTCGCACAGGCGGGCGATAGCAATACAGCATCTCCTGGTGAGGCGGCTTGTTGTGCCAATGAAACAGCGTGTGCTAAGTCACGGGCATCTTGCGTTAATGTGTCATGCTCCAATGCTGTTTTTAATAAAGGAGCGTCTTGGCCAATTAATATAGCTGTTTTGACATGTGTTTTAACGCTGTGTTTTAAAAGATTGAAGTTAGCGCCTTTTCCCAGGCCGCCAGCAATTAAAACAATTTTTCCTCGAGTTGCAGGGCCTAAACCTTGCAAGGCGGCCATGGTTGCACCAACATTGGTTGCTTTGGAATCGTTATACCAGGTGACGCCTTTCTCTTCTTTAATCCATTGGCAACGGTGCGTTAGACCTTTAAATTGGCATAAAGCTTCCAGCATTGAGGCTAGTGGAAGTTGAATGGCTTCTCCGATGGTTAATGCGGCAAGGGCATTGGCCCAATTATGTTTTCCTTTGATAAAAAGTTTATCAACAGGTATGAGACGTTTGTTGCCTTTCGCTAAGTAAATTTTTTTGTTTGATAGTTGAAGGCCAAACTTTTCTGAATTAGGTTTTACCATTTTTAAACCAAAACTGAGGATTTGTTTTGGTTTAAACTGGTTGTGTGGGTGTGTATTAGGATCATCTTGATTCCACACCGCCGTTTTACAACGTTGGTAAATACGTTGTTTTGTTTGAGTATAGTTTTCTAGAGTTTTATGTCGATCCAGATGATCCGGGCTAATATTCAGAATCGTTGCGATTTTTGCCTGGAGTGAATAAGTGGTTTGCAATTGAAAGCTAGAAATTTCTAATACGTAGAAACTGGGTTTAGCGCCTTTTAATAAATCTAGAGCCGGTTTGCCGATATTTCCGCCTACTTTCGCCGTGCGTTGTGAAGCATGGATCATATCACCAAATAAGGTAGTTACGGTTCCTTTTGCATTGGTACCGGTGATTGCAATAATGGGGGCACGTGCTTTTTGAGCAAACAATTCAATATCACCGATAGGACGTATGCCGGTTTTAGCGATTGTATTAGCAATAACAGGTTCATTTAAATCGATGCCTGGGCTCACAATTAATTCTTTTGCTTGTTCTAACAATTGCGGATCGAAAGGACCTAAGTACAGTGGCACGTGAGGAAATTCTTTCTTAAACGTTGCTAAAAGTGGTGGATCTAAACGGCTATCTAATAATGCAAAACGTTTTCGCCACAAACGATGGCGACTAAAATAACGGGCACAGGAAAGCCCAGTTTCACCTAAGCCAATAATTAATCGCCGGTGAGAAGCATTAAACCGAGCCATGAATAATTCCTCCTCCTAAGCAGCGTGCACCTTGATAGAAAACGATCGATTGGCCGGGTGTAATAGCCCATTGCGCTTGCTCAAATTCAACACGCAGCTTGTTTTCTGAATCCAGCATAACATTGCAAGGTGTCTCAAGCTGTCTATAGCGGATTTTTGCAGTACAAGTAAAAGGGAAGGCCGGTGGTTGCTCATTAACCCAGTGCAGTTGTTCGCAAATAAGGACAGTGGAATAAAGTGCAGGATGCCCGCGACCTTGCACCACGATTAGGGCATTGCGGTCCAGCGCTTTATCAGCCACATACCAGGGTGTTAGTTCAGTTTTTTTTAGGCCACCGATGCCAAGACCTTGTCGTTGTCCAATGGTATAGAACATAAGTCCGTCGTGTTGGCCTATGTGTTTTCCTTCTTGGGTTTCAATATCGCCGGGTTGCGCTGGTAAATAATTTTGTAAGAAGCGTTTGAATTTTCGTTCGCCAATAAAGCAAATGCCAGTGCTATCCTTTTTATTATGATTCAATAATCCGGCTTGCGCAGCGATTTTTCGTATTTCTGTTTTATTAAGCAAAGCGAGTGGGAATAAGGTTTTGCTTAATTGTTCTTGTCCTAAGGTGTATAGAAAATAAGTTTGATCCTTATTTTTATCAGTACTTTTAAGTAATTGATAGTCATTATTCGCAAAAGATATGCCTGCATAATGGCCGGTAGCAATAAAATCGGCGCCTTGTTGTATAGCGTATTCTAGAAAAGCTTTAAATTTAATTTCTTTGTTACAAAGGATATCCGGGTTAGGTGTGCGACCTGCTTGATATTCTTTTAAAAAATGGGCAAAAACACGGTCCCAGTATTCGGCTGCAAAATTGATCGTATGTAGCGGAATAGACAGATGATCACAAACGGCTTGTGCATCAGCAATATCAGTGCTTGCTGAACAATAATCTTCGGTATCGTCCTCTTCCCAATTCTTCATAAACAAGCCTTGGACGTCATAACCTTGCTTTTTCAGTAATAAAGCGGCTACAGAGGAATCTACTCCCCCTGATAAGCCCACGATGACACGTTTTTTCATAGCGAATTTATTTGTTATAGCTTGTTGTGGGCTCTAGGGTCGCTTGTATTAGCTACCTGTTGTACTCGCATTAGAGCCTTATAGTTCTGAGCAATGGTATCTTTTTTATGAGGTGGAGAAAAGACGGCAATGAGCTGTCCAGCAGGATTGATGAGATAGAGGGTGCCGTTATGGTCAATTGGATGGTTTTTATCGTGGGGATTGTTTTGCTGAGCTTGGATATAAACAACACCCATTTGCTTGCTCAACTGCTGAATGCCCACCAAAGGGCCTGTTACACCTTTGAATGCTGGATTAAACGTTTTTACATAATCGGCGACTATTTTTTGCTTATCGTGCTTTGGGTTTAGGGTAATAAAGACAATTTGAGGTAGTGGGAGCTTCTCTTTCTCAAACTGTGTATAGAGATGTGAGAGCATGCTCATGGGGTAATGTGCCTGTGTGTCGCCAAAAAAAAGAAAACTATAGTGACCTTTTAAACTATGGTTCGTAAAGGGGTCGCCCGAACCTTCGGTCAGTAGGAACTCAGGGATCCTTTGTGGGTGACTGATTTGCGTGCCCGAGGTGGGTAAGTTTATCTTATGTTTTACGGTATACCATGCGTTAAAGCCAAGGCCTAACACAAGGGCAATGACGGTGAAACATACCAACGGCAAAACGTTATTTTTAGAAGAAGGGTAAGGCATCCAATGCTCCTCATTAAAGAATGGTTCACGAGTAGAAAAAACGGCATGAGCCAATAAGAGTTCGAATAATGAAAGGGTTCTATCGTTGCTACGCCTTTAGTTTGCTTTAATAAGTGGATTGCTGCAACTACAAATCGCTTATGAAGTAAGAGAGTATTCAGCTTATAATTATATTCGCTTTAGTGACGAGTGGCGGCTAGGATTATGCTTGTTTAGCCTGTTTTTTTCTGGTATAGAAAAAACCAGATGAAAATAGCTAAAGAAAAAGTAAACATAATGCCTGAGGCGCAGCTACAGAAACTGGTGTTCTCTTTGCAGCAAGGGGGGGTTATTGCCTTTCCAACGGAGACGGTTTATGCCCTGGCAGGGGATGCTAGAAATGTATCCGCTGTTAAGCGGATATTTAGACTTAAAGCTCGTCCTTTAACCCAGCCCTTAAGTGTTTTATTGCCTCAAAATTATGATCTAGCTGAGTGGACAAATGATGTTTCTCCACTTGCGCAACGATTGGCTAATTATTTTTGGCCAGGTCCTCTGACTTTAATCTTTAATAAAAAGGAATCAGTTTTATCTGAGCTGACCGGAGGAGGGTCTAAAATTGGTTTGAGGGTCCCCGATCATCCGATTGCGCAGGCAATCTTGCAGGCATTTGCTGGGGGTTTAGCGGCTCCTTCAGCCAATCGTTCTACACATCTTAGCCCTACACAATCCCTACATGTCAGGCAAACGTTTGCTGATAAGCTTGATGCGATAGTTGATGGAGGTACCTGCTCGATTGGTATTGAATCAACAATTGTGGACGTTTCATTTGATATTCCACATATCTTAAGATTAGGTGCTATTTCACAACAAGCGATACAAAGAGTGATAGATTCGGAGCTAATAGTTGATGCTTCTGTGTTTGGCCGTATCCGATTGCCATTAAGGCAGGTAGAAAGGGATGAGCTGGAAAATACAGTGTATCACTATTTGAACCAAGGAACATCAATAACAGTATTGGCACGACAGCCTGCGCGTATTAGCCATGTTAATCTGATTTGGATCCCGATGCCTGAAGAGGCAAGTGATTATGGACGTGTATTATATCTATGTTTGCATGAGGCCAAAAGAAACACAACCAGTCAAATTTTAATTGAATCGTTACCTATGAATGAGACATGGGCAGGAATACGTGCTTTATTACAAAGCTAAAATGTGCTGATGGTCTGCTAGATAGATTTTTTTAAAAATATAGTCTAACTTAATATTATCATTTGCAGGGAAAGCGGATGTTAGCTCTATTTTTTATCTATAGTATTTGTGTATTACTGGCCTGGTTTAATCAAAGGCGGCTTTCTATTGGCCTATTTATTTTCTTTTTTCTAGCGACAGCGTTTGTCTTCCTGCATCATCTGACTGACCAGCTAGCTTTGCAGTTTTAATATGATGGAACCTCATAAAGTTGCTAAAATCATTAAAATCTTTAATGCACTTGATGCATTGGGACTTTGCCTTTTATTGCTTATTGCGTTTGCATTACAACTGATTTTTCACGAATTACCCTGTCCTTTATGTATATTGCAGCGTATTGGAATTTTAGCGATCGCGTTTGGTTTTTTGCTTAATGTAAAGTTTAATATTCACCCGGGCCATTACACACTTTCGTTGCTTGCAGCCTTATTAACAGCGGCAATGTCGGTACGTCAGATATTTTTGCATGTCATACCGGGTGATCCAGGTTATGGTTCTTCTGTTTTTGGGCTGCATTTATATACGTGGGTTTTTCTTTTGTGTGTAGGCGTCATTATTTATATCGCCATTATTTTTAGTATTTCCCCGCAATATTCAGAGATACCGAGTGGTGTGTTTAAAAGCAAAACGTTACAATTGTTAACGCATCTTGCGTTTGCGGTAGTTTTTCTTTTGACGGTTTTTAATGGTATTTCTACTTATCTTGAATGTGGACTTAAGGCATGTCCTGAAAATCCAGTTAAATATGAGATTCAATTAGTCGAGGTTCATCCTACGCATACTTAAAGCCTAGTCACTACGCGCTTTTAGCGTGTAGTGACTAGGTTTATTTGGTAAATAAAGAGTTTTATTTCTTCATCGAATCAAAAAATTCATTATTGGTTTTAGTAGCCTTTAAGCGATCGATTAAGAATTCCATCGCTGCAATTTCATCCATTGATTGGAGAATTTTACGTAAAATCCACATTTTTTGTAATACGTCAGGTTTTGCCAGAAGTTCTTCGCGTCGTGTACCGGAACGATTTAAATGGATAGCGGGGTAAATACGTTTCTCTGCAATTCGGCGATCAAGGTGAATTTCCATATTACCTGTACCCTTGAATTCTTCATAGATAACATCATCCATTTTTGAGCCGGTATCAACCAGTGCGGTTGAGATAATGGTTAAGCTACCACCTTCTTCAATGTTACGTGCAGCACCAAAGAAACGTTTAGGGCGTTGTAATGCATTGGCATCGACACCGCCGGTTAACACCTTCCCAGAAGAAGGAATCACGGTATTGTAAGCACGTGCTAAACGTGTCATGGAATCCAGTAAAATCACCACATCTTTTTTATGTTCGACAAGACGCTTTGCTTTTTCAATGACAATTTCGGCTACTTGAACATGGCGTGTAGCAGGCTCATCGAAAGTACTGGCAATGACTTCTACTCTTTCGCCCTTAACAGAGCGCCGCATATCGGTTACTTCTTCAGGGCGTTCATCAATTAATAAAACAATTAAATAACATTCAGCACAATTATGTACGATAGATTGTGCAATGTTTTGCATCATCATTGTTTTTCCAGCTTTAGGTGGTGATACAATGATCCCCCGCTGGCCTTTTCCGGTGGGTGCAACTAAATCAATAACCCGAGCTGTAATATCTTCTGTGCTACCGTTTCCACGTTCTAGGCAGAGACGCTCATCGGGAAATAAAGGGGTTAAATTTTCAAATAAAACGCGATTCTTAGCATTATCTGGCGTATCAAAATTAATTTCGTCTACTTTGAGTAAAGCAAAGTAGCGTTCACTTTCTTTGGGAGGACGAATTTTTCCAGAAACAGTGTCGCCGGTATGAAGATTGAATCGGCGGATTTGGCTAGGGGAGACATAAATGTCATCAGGCCCCGCAAGATAAGAACCTTCTGAAGAGCGTAAAAACCCAAACCCATCGGGTAGTATTTCTAGTACCCCAGCACCATAAATATCCTCGCCTCGTTTCGCATGTGCTTTAAGGATAGAAAAGATCATATCCTTTTTATGAAGGCGGCCAAGACCGTCTATTTTTAATTCTTCAGCTATTGTAACAAGTTCTGCCGGTGAGTTTTTTTTAAGTTCAGTTAAATTCATAATGTTGTTTCTTTCATAAAAGGAAAATTTTCTAGTTAGTGGTTATGGGATATTTAAAAACAAAAGAAATATAATTTCGGGAATTCGAAGATATTTAAAATCTATTCACGTTATATCCTACACAAGGATATAACTAAATATAACTCCTATATATGGGTAGCATGTAACGCTGCTATCAATTTATGCAGTTCCTAATACAGTGAAAAATAGTAATTACCTTAATGCTCATTCTACTTATTAATTCTAAGTAGAAACATAGTTATCTGCTTAAGCAAGATGACTATCTATAAAAGTGGCTAACTGTGATTTTGATAAAGCCCCGACTTTAGTGGCAAGTGCTTTTCCATCTTTAAAGAGAATTAACGTAGGGATACCACGTACACCGTATTTTGCTGGGGTAGCTTGGTTTTCGTCAACGTTTAATTTGCCAATTGTTATTTTTCCAACATACTCTTTGGCTAGCTCGGTTACAATAGGCATAAGCTGTTTGCAAGGGCCACACCACTCGGCCCAGAAGTCAACCAATACAGGCAATTTGGATTTTAAAACTGTTTCTTCAAAGGAAGCATCACTGAGAGTGATAATTGATTCATTACTCATAAGAATGACTATTTGACCTCAAAATAAATGATTTGGCAAGTTGAAGTTATTATTCGTGTTCAGGCGATACAACATAAATACCGGGCGCATTTCGTAAATAGCCGTCATAGTCCATCCCATACCCAAAAACAAAGCCATTGTCCATCGTAATGGCCGTAAAATCTGCAGACTGTATACCGCCAGGCACACGTGTTACCTTTTGCTTATCCAGTAATACCGCTGTATAAACGGCACTTGCGCCTTGTTGGCGACAATACTCAACGATAGCGGCTAATGTCAAGCCACCGTCTAATATATCTTCAATAATTAACACGTTGCGGTTTTTCAAAGAAACACGAGGCTTTGCTACCCAATTTATTTCAGTATTACCCAGTTTTTCGTTGGCATAACGTGTAGCATGGATATAGTCTAGCTCTAAAGGGAAATCAAGCCGGGGCAAGAGATTACCTGCTGGAATTAAACCGCCAATTAGAACACATAAAACAACCGGATTGCTCTCACCTAATTTTTCACTGATTTCTTTGGCAATTTTATCGAGATTGGCTTCAATGGCTTCTTTTGTAAAAAGGCACGTTGCTTTTTCTTTTACTTCTTGGATTTGAGTTGGAATTTGCATGAATGAAACCTAATTATCATTTAATTTGCTGAGTTGATTGACAGCATCGTGCCAAGCAGTGCTTTGTCGTAATAAAGCGGGCTCTAGTGTGCGACGAGGAAATAATTTTTGCAAGCGCTTCGCTGTAGTTTTATTCGATGGGGCACTGTTTTCTAAATAATCTAATGCGGAAATAGCATCTTCTCGGTTATTACAAACTAATATACCGTCGCATCCCGCTCGCAGGGCAAGTTGAACTCGTTCTGTAACATCCCCTAACGCTTTGACAGCTTGCATAGATAAATCATCTGTAAAAATAGCACCCGAGAAATTGAGTTTTTTTCGCAAAATAGTTTGTAGCCAGGATGAAGAAAATCCACAAGGTAATGGGTCGACTTCGCTGTAGACGATATGTGAGGCCATGATGCCATCTAGATAAGGACTTAATTGGGTAAATGGAATTAAGTCATCATTCTCAATGGTTTTGTAATCTCTGGTATCTACTGCAAGGTGGGTATGGGTGTCGCGGGTAACTGCGCCGTGCCCTGGGAAATGTTTCCCGACGGTGCATAGGCCCGCATCGTTGATACCTTGAATAATATGACGTCCTAAGCTGGTAACGATGGCGGGGTTGCCATGGAAGGCACGCGCGCCAATGACTTGGTTATGCCCATTGTTTAAGTCTAGGAGAGGGGCAAAGCTTAAATCTATTCCTAATGATAATAGTTCGCTGGCCATCAACCAGCCGTGTAGTTCAGCAAGCTGAGCTGCTTGTGAGGGGTTCTTTTCATAAAGTTGGCCAATCTTCCCTAAGGCAGGAAGCTGAGTAAACCCAGAAAGGAAACGTTGCACACGCCCACCTTCTTGATCAACGGTTAAAAGCAACCGCTGATTACTGCTATTGCGAATTTGTGATATGAGGTCCAGCAGTTGCTGAGGTGATTCATAGTTGCGTGCAAAAAAGATAATGCCGCCAATCTGTGGATGTTTGAGTATTTCTCGTTCTTCAGAGGAAAGCTCAAGTCCGTTTAAGTCTAAAATAAGAGGGCCCATAGGTAGGATTACTTCAAAGTTTTTACAAGGGAAAAGGTAGTACTCATGGCGATAATGATAACAAACTTTTTCTAATAAAATTCCTCTTGACAAAGAATGCATATGGAGTAGAATGCGCGGCTCTTGGGTGTTACGCCTGAGAGAGAAAGAGAGGCTAAAGAGGCCTCTTTTTTTGGGATGGTCATTAACAAAGTAAGCAGTAAGCAAAGTGTGTGGGCGCTTGGTCGAGAGTGGATGCGAGGGCTGTTGGTGTAAAAGCCGATAGTTATAAGTATTCACAAACCGAGCGCTTGATTTGAATGAGAGATCATAGAATTGAGTGAGCGGAATTAAACAAAGAAGTGAAGAGTTTGATTCTGGCTCAGATTGAACGCTGGCGGTATGCCTAACACATGCAAGTCGAACGGCAGCATGTCCCGCACTTAACTCAGATTGCCTGAATTATTTTGGTATTTTTCACGTTTGTGTGAAAAACTGAAAATGAGAGAGGGGTATAAGAATCTAAGTTAAGTGCGGGATGATGGCGAGTGGCGGACGGGTGAGTAATAGGTAGGAATCTGTCCTGGAGAGTGGGATAACACGCGGAAACGCGTGCTAATACCGCATAATATTGAGAAATCAAAGCAGGGGACCCTTCGGGGCCTTGCGCTCTAGGTTGAGCCTACGTCGGATTAGCTAGTTGGTGGGGTAAAGGCCTACCAAGGCGACGATCCGTAGCTGGTCTGAGAGGATGACCAGCCACACTGGGACTGAGACACGGCCCAGACTCCTACGGGAGGCAGCAGTGGGGAATCTTGGACAATGGGGGAAACCCTGATCCAGCGATACCGCGTGTGTGAAGAAGGCCTTCGGGTTGTAAAGCACTTTAGGTGGGAAAGAAAGGTAATCGAGGAATATTCGATTACTGTGACGGTACCCACAGAATAAGCACCGGCTAACTCTGTGCCAGCAGCCGCGGTAATACAGAGGGTGCAAGCGTTAATCAGAATGACTGGGCGTAAAGGGCGTGTAGGTGGTTGACTAGGTTTGATGTGAAATCCCCGGGCTTAACCTGGGAATGGCGTCGAAAACGGGTTGACTAGAGTGAGAGAGAGGGTTGTGGAATTTCCGGTGTAGCGGTGAAATGCGTAGATATCGGAAAGAACATCAGTGGCGAAGGCGACAACCTGGCTCTTAACTGACACTGAGGCGCGAAGGCGTGGGGAGCAAACAGGATTAGATACCCTGGTAGTCCACGCGGTAAACGATGAGAACTGGCTGTGAGGCGTGGGACTTCGGTTCTGCGCGACGTAGCGAAGCTAACGCGTTAAGTTCTCCGCCTGGGGAGTACGGCCGCAAGGTTAAAACTCAAAGAAATTGACGGGGGCCCGCACAAGCGGTGGAGCATGTGGTTTAATTCGATGCAACCCGAAGAACCTTACCTACCCTTGACATCCTTAGTATTGAGCAGAGATGCTCGAGTGCCGAAAGGAACTAAGAGACAGGTGCTGCATGGCTGTCGTCAGCTCGTGTCGTGAGATGTTGGGTTAAGTCCCGTAACGAGCGCAACCCTTATCCTTTATTGCCAACAGGTAAAGCTGGGAACTTAAAGGAGACTGCCGGTGATAAACCGGAGGAAGGTGGGGACCACGTCAAGTCATCATGGCCTTTATGGGTAGGGCTACACACGTGCTACAATGGAGCGTACAGAAGGAAGCCAACCCGCGAGGGGGAGCCAATCCTGTAAAACGTTTCGTAGTCCGGATTGGAGTCTGCAACTCGACTCCATGAAGTTGGAATCGCTAGTAATCGCGAATCAGCAAGTCGCGGTGAATACGTTCTCGGGCCTTGTACACACCGCCCGTCACACCATGGGAGTGGGTTTTACCAGAAGGCGGTAGATTAACCGAAAGGGGATCGCCGACCACGGTAGGATTCATGACTGGGGTGAAGTCGTAACAAGGTAGCCGTAGGGGAACCTGCGGCTGGATCACCTCCTTATTATAAAATAAGAAAACAAAAACCCTAAGCGCCCAAGCGCTCACACACATTGCTTAACTGTTGGAAGAAAAATCGTCCTAGATTGCCGCGCGCTTCGCGCTCGCAATGACGATGAAGTAGACCGGAGTGAAAAAGTTTACGGGTCTGTAGCTCAGCTGGTTAGAGCACACGCTTGATAAGCGTGGGGTCGGTGGTTCAAGTCCACCCAGACCCACCACGAGTGGAAGACATGGGGCCATAGCTCATTTGGCTAGAGCACCTGCTTTGCACGCAGGGGGTGGTCGGTTCGAATCCGACTGGCTCCACCATGAAAAGGTACAGTCCCGAAAAAGAATAAAAGAGTAACAGGGAAGAAAAACAATAAAACTACGGAAGGTTGGAATCAAATTAATGTCTTAGGCATTAATAGTAGCGTTCATTAACAAGACAAGAATCTGTAAGAAGGCGCGAAGGTAATGAAAAGAGAAGTAAAATTCTTACTAATTATCTTCCAAAAAAAATTGCTTATAGAACGGAATTAATGATTTAACTTCGCAAGAAAAAGAAAAATTAATGAAGTGCTATGAGTGTCAAGTAAATGAAATTATTTTTATAAATAATTTCGGGTATGTTGCATTCAGCGAAAATAAAGAACCAGAACGAGAGGAATTCAATTCAATTATAAAGTACTAATCAAGTATATTGTTCTAGTTTAAGGCGGATGAGTATTGAGGAGTGGAGTGTACTTGTGGTACATGAGCACCGGAAATGCGAGTCCAACGAAGAAATAGAATAAAAGACGCCGATTAGTATAAAAGTAACGAGTTGGGTTCTCAAATCAAGTGAATAAGCGCAGAAGGTGGATGCCTTGGCAGTCGAAGGCGATGAAAGACGTGGAAGCCTGCGAAAAGCTTCGGGGAGTTGGCAAACAAACTTTGATCCGGAGATATCTGAATGGGGAAACCCGATCTATTTTATATAGGTCATTATTAACTGAATACATAGGTTAATAAAGCGAACCGAGGGAACTGAAACATCTAAGTACCTCGAGGAAAAGAAATCAAATGAGATTCTGCAAGTAGCGGCGAGCGAACGTGGAATAGCCTTCACGAGATAGTAGACAAGTTAACCAAACACTCTGGAAAGAGTGGCCATAGAGGGTGATAGCCCCGTCAGTGAAAATTTGTTTATGGTACTAAGCGTGAAAACAAGTAGGGCGGGGCACGAGAAATCCTGTCTGAAGATGGGGGGACCATCCTCCAAGGCTAAATACTCTCGACTGACCGATAGTGAACCAGTACCGTGAGGGAAAGGCGAAAAGAACCCCGGTGAGGGGAGTGAAATAGAACCTGAAACCGTCTGCGTACAAGCAGTAGGAGTCCCGCACTTAAATCACTTTGAGAAAGATAATGCATTATGTTTATGTATTGCAAAATCTAGCTGATAAAGACAATTACTATCTTGGGTGTACGAGCGATCTAAAAAATCGTTTGGTATCACACAATACAGGTAAAAATAAGTCTACAAAAAATAGACAATGGAAAATTGTTTATTATGAAGCTTATTTAACGTTATCAGCAGCAAGAAAACGTGAATATCATTTGAAACAAGATGGTAGAGCGAAAAGTTTCTTGTTTGAACGAATCAAAGAGAGTTTAAAGTGATTTAAGTGCGGGATGACTGCGTACCTTTTGTATAATGGGTCAGCGAGTGACTTTTAGTGGCAAGCTTAACCGAATAGGGTAGGCGAAGGGAAACCGAGTCTTAAAAGGGCGTTGAGTCGCTAGGAGTCGACCCGAAACCGAGCGAGCTAGCCATGTCCAGGGTGAAGCTTCGGTAACACGAAGTGGAGGCCCGAACCCACATCTGTTGCAAAAGATGGGGATGAGGTGTGGCTAGGAGTGAAAGGCTAAACAAGCTCGGAGATAGCTGGTTCTCCTCGAAAGCTATTGAGGTAGCGCCTCGTGTTAGTGACCAGGGGGTAGAGCACTGTTTCGGTAAGGGGGTCATCCCGACTTACTGAGCCGATGCAAACTTCGAATACCTGAGTCATGTTGCACGGGAGACACACGGCGGGTGCTAACGTCCGTCGTGAAAAGGGAAACAACCCAGATCACCTGCTAAAGTCCCAAAATTAGGTTAAGTGTGAAACGTAGTGGAAAGGTTTAAACAGCCAGGAGGTTGGCTTAGAAGCAGCCATCCTTTAAAGAAAGCGTAATAGCTCACTGGTCGAATCGGTCTGCGCGGAAGAATGAACGGGGCTCAAACCTAATACTGAAGCAGTGAATGTAACTAATCTACGGATTGGTTACGTGGTAGAGGAGCGTTCGGTAAGCCGTCGAAGGTGACTTGTAAAGGTTGCTGGAGGTATCCGAAGTGCGAATGCTGACATGAGTAACGATAATGCGGGTGAAAACCCCGCACGCCGAAAGTCCCAGGATTCCTGCGCAACGGTAATCGACGCAGGGTGAGTCGGCCCCTAAGGCGAGGCGGAAACGCGTAGTCGATGGGAAACAGGTTAATATTCCTGTACTTTGACAGACTGTGATGGGAGGACGAAGAAGGCTAAGTGGGCCGGAGACTGGTAGTTCCGGTTTAAGCGAGTAGAGAGAAATTCTAGGAAAATCCGGAGTTTCGTTAATCTTGAGACGCGATGACGATCGATTATCTTCGGATAAAAGAGAAGTCACTGATGCCCTGCTTCCAGGAAAACTCTCTAAACTTCAGGTCTGTTAGAACCGTACCGCAAACCGACACAGGTGGACAGGTAGAAAATACTAAGGCGATGAGACAACTTGGGTGAAGGAACTAGGCAAATTGGCACCGTAACTTCGGGAGAAGGTGCACCTTTTTTGGTGAGTGGATTTACTCCATAAGCTGAAGGAGGTTGAAAGAAACTGGTGGTTGCGACTGTTTATCAAAAACACAGCACTCTGCGAACTCGAAAGAGGAAGTATAGGGTGTGACGCCTGCCCGGTGCCGGAAGGTTAATTGAAGTGGTTAACTTGCGCTGAGATGGCTTTTAAGAACAAAGTAGAGAGAATAATAACTCGAAGAGAAACCTTAAGAGCCATGTCAGCGCAGGTGAAGCTGCGGATCGAAGCCCCGGTAAACGGCGGCCGTAACTATAACGGTCCTAATATTGCGAAATTCCTTGTCGGGTAAGTTCCGACCTGCACGAATGGCGTAACGACAGCCACACTGTCTCCACCCAAGACTCAGTGAAATTGAAATCGCTGTGAAGATGCAGCGTACCCGCGGCAAGACGGAAAGACCCCGTGCACCTTTACTACAGCTTTACACTGAACTTTGAATTTGACTGTGTAGCCTAGGTGGGAGACTTTGAAGCGCGTTCGCTAGAATGCGTGGAGTCGGAAGGTGAAATACCACCCTGTGAAAGTCGGAGTTCTAACCTAGCGTTCTAATCGAGCGTGGGGACCGTGTATGGTGGGTAGTTTGACTGGGGCGGTCTCCTCCTAAAGAGTAACGGAGGAGCACGAAGGTACCCTCAGCGCGGTCGGACATCGCGCATTGCGTGTAATGGCACAAGGGTGCTTGACTGCGAGACAAACACGTCGAGCAGGTGCGAAAGCAAGTCATAGTGATCCGGTGGTTCCGAATGGAAGGGCCATCGCTTAACGAATAAAAGGTACGCCGGGGATAACAGGCTGATACCGCCCAAGAGTTCATATCGACGGCGGTGTTTGGCACCTCGATGTCGGCTCATCACATCCTGGGGCTGAAGCAGGTCCCAAGGGTATGGCTGTTCGCCATTTAAAGTGGTACGCGAGCTGGGTTCAGAACGTCGTGAGACAGTTCGGTCCCTATCTGCCGTGGGCGCTGGAGATTTGAGAGGAGCTACGCCTAGTACGAGAGGACCGGCGTGGAGGTACCGCTGGTGGTCCGGTTGTTTCGCCAGAAGCATAGCCGGGTAGCTACGTACCGACGGGATAACCGCTGAAAGCATCTAAGCGGGAAGCCCCCCTCAAGATAAGATCTCCCGAGAATTTAATTCTCCTAAAGGTTTGTTGTAGACGACAACGTCGATAGGTGGGATGTGTAAGTGCAGTAATGTATTGAGCTAACCCATACTAATTAACCGTGAGGCTTGATTTGAGAATCCAACTGGTTACTTTTAAGAAAACTAAGTTGGTTGTTGAATGTAGGCATACCACAAACAAGCGATACGATAAAAAACTTTTTACAGATTATTTGTTTTGATACACAAAAAAGAATTATTTTCGTCATTGCGAGCGCTTTAAGCGCGTGGCAATCTAGTAGACAGGGTAATTAGATTACTCAATAAAGTACATGCTGGAGATGGCCACGCTCACTCACGTGAGCTCGCCATGACGGGAATTAACGATTGCCTGGCGACCTTAGCGAGTAGGTCCCACCTGATCCCATTCCGAACTCAGAAGTGAAACTACTCTGCGCCAATGATACTTTGGGGTTTCCCCCATGGGAAAGTAGGGCATTGCCAGGCTTCTTAATCTAAAAACCCGCTAACAAGCGGGTTTTTTTTAACTTTTTTCTTATGACAAGTTCTTCATCTATACATTATTCAGTGGCTGATTTTTTTTATGATTTGCCGCCAGAACTTATTGCTGCGTACCCTACACAACAACGTACGGATAGTCGTTTAATGTGTTTGAATAAGCAAACAAAAACGGTTGAGCATAAAAAATTTAAAGATATTTTAACGTTAATTAATCCAGGCGATCTTTTGGTCTTAAACGATACGAAAGTCATTCCTGCGCGTTTATTTGCGCATAAGCCAACGGGTGGCAAGGTTGAAATTTTAATTGAGCGTATTTTAGATGAGGAGCGTATTTTAGCACATTTAAAATCAAGTAAATCATTAAAAATAGGTACTCAGTTACATTTAGAAAATGAGATAAGGCTAGAAATAACAAACCGAACGGAAAACTTATTTGAATTACAGCTTTTAGATAAGGTAGATTCTATCTTAGCGTTGCTTAATGCAATTGGCCATATGCCTCTTCCCCCTTATTTACAGCGCCAAGATGAAAATTTTGATAAAGAGCGTTATCAAACTATTTTTGCGCAAACACCAGGTGCGGTTGCCGCACCTACTGCTGGGTTGCACTTTGATGAGGAACTCTTAACTCAGCTACGAAATAAAGGTGTCAATATAGCCTTCATTACGTTGCATGTAGGCTCAGGAACTTTTCAGCCGATTCGTACGGAAAAGCTCGAAGATCACCTGATGCATTCTGAAACGGTGACTGTTTCTGCGGAAGTTTGTCAAAAAATAGCGGAAACAAAACGGCAAGGTAAACGAGTGATTGCCGTAGGGACAACCACGGTAAGGAGTTTAGAAACCGTGGCAAGCAAGGGATTTGTTGCGCCATTTCAAGGCGAAACCAAGCTTTTTATTTATCCAGGTTTTTCTTTTCATTGTGTTGATGCATTGATAACTAATTTCCATTTACCTACATCAACTTTATTGATGCTGGTTTGTGCCTTTGCGGGATATCAATCCGTTATGCACGCGTATCAGCAAGCGATTAACCATCAATATCGTTTCTTTAGCTATGGGGATGCCCTGTGGGTTGGCTAGAACGACTTTAGAGTCGTATTGCTAGATAAAGAGCAACTTTAAAGTGCAATATTTGCGAATACCAGGGGAACCAGGTAAATTGCATATCTTTCAGGTCATCGGCCGTCTTAATTGAGGAGAGAATAATGAGTTTTTTTATCAGCAACGCTTTAGCTGAATCAGCAGCTACTACGACTTCTACAGCACCACAAGGCGGTGGGTTTTCGCAAATTCTTATTTTATTAGGTTTTGTGGTTATTTTTTATTTACTACTGTGGCGTCCACAAGCGAAACGGGCAAAAGAGCATCGCCAGTTAATGGCTAGTTTAGCGATGGGCGACGAAGTTATCACAACCGGCGGTATGGTAGGCAAGATAACAGCGCTTAGAGACGATTTAGTTACTCTAAAAATTGCTGAAAATGTTGAAATTAAAATGCAAAAAGCGGCGATTGCTAGTGTATTACCCAAGGGAACAGTTTAGAAAATGTCTTCAATTGCACGATGCTGGCCAAAAATCATCTGTTTATCTACGTTTCGTTACTCACATACGCGTATGTATGCTGCGTTACGATACTCGATAAACAGCGCTTTTTGTCTCATCCTAGCACAATTGAAAACATTTTCGTGAGGTTTTAGTTAGTCTTTATGCTGAATAAATATCCACTTTGGAAGAATATTTTATTGGTTTTGCTCGTAGTGATTGGATTCATCTACGCCATTCCCAATCTTTTTCCTGAACAACCTGCTGTTCAGATTTCCCCTGTTGCTACAGTGAATACTGATATGGGGTTTTTGAATGCCAAAGTGGAACAGCTTATTAAAACAGGGCGGATTCACCCTATTAGCCAAGAACTTGATAAACAAACTATTTTTTTGCGTTTTAACAATACGGATGTGCAGCTTAAAGCAAAGGATATTTTATCGGTTGCCTTAGGTGATGATTATACAGTCGCCGTTAATTTGCTGTCTTCTACGCCAAAATGGATGCAAGCCATTGGAGCTCTGCCCATGAAATTAGGCCTCGATCTGCGAGGTGGTGTGCATTTTGCACTAGAAGTAGATGTTAACAGTGTTATTGCACAGCGAATGCAAGGGCTGATGAAAAATATTGGCGAAAACCTACAGCAAGCTAATATTCGGTATACTGAATTAATTCCTGTGGATCAGCAGTTGAATCTTGTTTTTCCTGATGCAAATAGTTTAAATAAAGCTAAATCTTTATTAGAACGCCAGTTTCCTGAATTTCTATTTACTACACAAACGGTTAATCAGCATTATCAGCTTTCTTTACAGTGGACAGAACAAGGCTTGACTAACTTGCGGCAATCGGCGATTGATCAAACGATTAATACCTTACGCAACCGGATTAATGAGCTGGGTGTTGCCGAACCTATCGTTCAGCAACAAGGCAGAAATAGAATTTTAGTTGATTTGCCCGGTGTTCAAGATATTGCGCGTGCTCAACAAATTTTAGGCGGAACAGCGACCATAGAGTTTCGTTTAGTTGATGTAACGCATGATGCACGTAGTGCACAAACCTCGGGCGCTATACCGTCGGGTTTTGAACTGTATCATTATCAAAACCAACCTGTTTTATTAAACAAAGAAATTATTTTAACGGGTAATTCAATTACTGATTCTTCAACCAGTTTTGACGAGTCTGGCCGTTCTGCGGTCAGTATTAGCCTGGGTGGTGGCGGAGAGAGTTATTTTCATCGTATTACCGGTGAAAATGTCGGTAAACCTTTAGCCATTGTGTATGTAGAAACTAAATCAACAACCAAGTCAGTGAATGGTGAGATCATTCATATTCCGCGAAAAATAGAGCGGGTGATTAGCATTGCAACCATTCAAACAGCGCTTCCACCGAACTTCCAAGTGACTGGCTTAACGAACACGCAAGAGGCACTTAATCTTTCCTTATTATTACGTGCAGGGGCATTGCCGGCACCTATTTATGTAGTTGAACAGCGAACCATCGGTCCGCAATTAGGTGCAGAGAATATTCATAAGGGATTTATCTCTATTGTTATTGGACTTATTTTAGCCATTATTTTTATGGCGATTTATTATGGTGTATTTGGGGTGATTGCAGACATTGCTTTAGCGATGAATGTTGTTTTATTGGTTGCATTATTGTCCCTATTAGGGATGACCTTAACGTTGCCAGGTATGGCAGGAATTGTATTAACCGTCGGTATGGCTGTTGATGCCAATGTATTGATATTCGAGCGTATTCGTGAAGAGTTACGCAATGGTGCTTCACCGCAAGCGAGTATTCATGCGGGTTATGATCGTGCACTAGCAACTATTATTGATGCCAATGTGACAACACTGATTGCGGCGTTAGTTTTGTTTGGGATTGGAACAGGCTCTATTAAAGGCTTTGCTGTTACTCTGACATTGGGGTTACTTACCTCTATGTTAACAGGCGTTATGTTAACACGGGCACTGGTTAATGCTTGGTTTGGTGGCCGAACAGTCAAACACTTACCCATAGGTATATAGCGAGAATTCATTATGGAATTTTTTAAAAAACAAACCCATATTGATTTTTTAGGGTTGCAACGTTGGGCAGCGACTCTGTCATTAATTCTTATGTTAATTTCAGTTATTTCGCTATTAACTAAGGGTTTGCATTGGGGATTAGATTTTACAGGCGGTAGTCAATTACAAATTTCGTTTAAGCATTCGGTAGAGCTACCTAAAATTCGTCATACATTAGAACAGCTTGGGTTTAAAGATGCGCTGGTACAGAGTTATGGCACATCACAGGATGTATTAATAAGTCTCGCTGATCAAAAGACTACTCAGCATAATTTAGCTACTCAGATTATTCAGGCATTTCCAGGCGCTCAATTAAAACAACTTGAATTTATTGGCCCACAAGTAGGGCGTGAATTGGCTACGCAAGGTGCTTTAGCGGTATTTATTGCTTTATTGGGTATCATGATTTACATCGCGCTACGTTTTGAATATCGATTTGCCATCGGGGCGGCGGTTGCTTTAATTCATGATCCTATTTTAATTTTAGGTATTTTTTCTTTATTTCATATTGAGTTTAATTTAACAGCACTTGCCGCTATATTAGCCGTCATTGGTTATTCTCTTAATGATACGATCGTTATCTTTGATAGAATCCGTGAAAACTTTCGTAAAATGCGCAAAAATACCGCGGTTGAAGTGGTTAATCTTTCAATCAACCAAACCTTATCAAGAACCATTATGACATCAGCTACTACGCTTTTTGTTGTGCTTTCATTGTGTATTTTTGGTGGTCCTATGATTCATAGTTTTGCACTGGCTTTAGTGATAGGAATAGTGGTGGGAACTTACTCTTCTATTTATGTGGCAGGCGCTTTAGCGGTTGCGTTGGGTCTTGATAGAAGTAATTTGTTACCTACTTCCAAAGAAGTTGATTCTAGACCTTAATTTAGAAGAAAGCTTACTATTGAATTGCTTTTAGTAATAAGGGGCAGAGCTTTGGATTTGCGCCGATAATATGACCTGTTTCGAAGTAATTTTCGCCACCCTTTAAATCACAGACGATTCCGCCTGCTTCTTGAATGAGTAAAATTCCCGCCGCCATATCCCAAGGTTCAAGATTAAGCTCTAATGTGGCATCTAAACGGCCAGCGGCTACATAAGCCAGATCAAGAACAGCTGAGCCGGTACGGCGGATACCGCTGGCTTGAGCCATCATATGGCGTAGTGCTTCTTTGTTAAGCGAAGAGGCTAAGGTATTGAGTCCTCCTCTAGAGGGGATTGAAATCCCTAAAAGTGACTCTTCGATGCTTGTACGGTCACTGACGCGTAAACGGCGGGTGAAACGTTGTGTATTATTTAAATAAGCACCTTGGCCCCGTGATGCGGAAAATGTTTCTTGTCGCAAAGGGTCATAGACGAGAGCATACTCAATTTTATTTTTCTCTTGGTTTTTAATGGCAATAGAAACAGCGAAGTGAGGAAAATCATGGATGAAGTTACTGGTGCCATCTAAAGGATCGATGATCCAGAGATAGTCTGTACCATCAATACTATTGCTTTCTTCAGCCATGATGCCATGGCGAGGGTAAGCCTCTTGGATTATCTCGATAATCGCTTTTTCAGCTTTTAGATCGATTTCTGTGACGATGCCGCGATTATCCTCTTTTTTGTGTAGCCTTATGCGGTCTAAACGGTTTAGGCCGTCTAAAATGATTTTTCCTGCTTGTCGAGCAGCACGGTCGGCGATATTTAAAAAAGGATGCATTGTCGTTTGTTTAGGGTAAAAAGCGTGTTGCTGTGAGTATATGTCTTTGAATTAGGAAGGATGATACCATAAGTTTGTTTTTATTAAATAACATTATAAATGACCCTACCAGAGCTTCTTGCGCGAATCCGTATCGTTTTAGTTAATCCCAGTGACCCCGGTAATATTGGTGCTGCCGCGCGAGCCATGAAGACGATGGGGTTAAGGCATCTTTATCTGGTTGCGCCGGAGGCTTTTCCTCATCGTAAAGCATCTGTGAGGGCTAGTAACGCCTTAGATGTTTTGGCAAACACCGTGGTGGTTGATACGCTAGAAGAGGCGCTCAAGGATTGTCATTTAGTCTTTGGCACGAGTACACGAGTGCGTGAGCTTAATTGGGTATCTTTAGCGGCTCGTGAAGCCGCGGAAAAAATAACTGAAATGCCACAGCAAGAAATCGCTATTTTGTTTGGGTGTGAACGTTGTGGCTTGAGCAATCAAGAGTTGCAGCAATGCCATTTTCAAATTACCATTCCTGCTAATACGGTTTATAGTTCCTTAAACCTTGCATCGGCCGTACAAATTGTTTGTTATGAGCTTCGAGTGGCTTTCTTAAATAAAAAAGCCACGGTAATTAAGCAAAGGGATTTAGCGAAGGTAGAACAACTTGAATATTTTTACCAGCATTTAGAAAGCGTATTAAAGTCAGTTAATTTTTTGCAACCTGTTCGTAGTCAGCAAATTATGGATCGTTTGCGTCGTTTATTTAGTCGTGCTGAATTGGATGTAACCGAAGTAAAGATTTTACGGGGTGTATTGAGTGCAACGCAAAAAAAACTGCTGGCTAGTAGCCATAAAATAAATGATGAATAATCAATTTTCGTCACGGCTTATTAAAGCGAGCAAAGCGACTTCCGCTAGAGTAATGGAAATAACAACACCGCATGGAATACTGACCACGCCGACGTTTATGCCTGTAGGAACACGGGCGTTTGTTAATCACATGACACCCGATGATCTTATTCATGCCGGTTCACAAATTATTTTAGGTGGGAATACCTATCATATGTTGCTTAACCCGGGAATGGATGTGATAAAAGCAAGTGGTGGTATGCATCGTTTGATGGCGTGGAATAAACCGATGCTAACGGATAGCGGTGGGTTCCAAGTATTTAGTTTATCTAAAAATTCAAAAATTTGTCGCATTGATTCAGAAGGTGCGCATTTTAAACATCCCATCAATGGGAAAGTTATTCATTTAACGCCAAAAAGCTCTATAGAAACACAGAAAATTATCGGTGCTGATATTATTATGGCATTCGATGAATGTACGCCGGAACAAGGTGGAAGAGAAGCGGCATTGCCGGCCATGGAGCGTACACATCGTTGGTTATTAGAGTCAAAAGAAACCTATCTAGCATCACCTTATTCTGCTTATGGGTATAAACAAGCGTTGTTTGGCATTGTTCAAGGTGGTAGTTTTCAAGACCTTCGAGAGCAAAGCGCACGCTTTATTGTTGACGCCGATCTCGAAGGTATTGCTATAGGTGGAGAAGTCATTGGTTTTAATATGCAGAAAACCGGTGAAGTCATTGATTGGGTACGTCCTTTATTGCCGGCTAATAAAGTGCGATATACGATGGGTGTAGGTCTTAACCCACAAGATTTAATTGACGTGGTTAAAAAAGGTATAGACTTATTTGACTGTGTTGCACCGACACGAAATGCACGGCATGGTGGGTTATACCATGGAAAAATAAGTAAAACAGCCGACTGGATAACGTTTCTTAGTGAAGAACAAAATGGCAGGTTGTTTATTGGGAAAGCGATTTATGCAAAAGATGACAGACCTATTTTAGAAGGTTGTTTATGTTATACTTGCTTACACTTCAGCCGCGCGTATTTGCGTTTTTTATTTAAACAAGGATCGTCTCTTTATAGCCAATTGGCATGTATTCATAATATTTTCATTATGCAGACAGTTTGCGAGCAACTACGCGCTTTGATTCTTGCGGAGCGAACTGAAGAGTAATTTCTTATTTTTGTGGTTAGCGTGTTTAGATCCTTATGGTCGTCTGCGGAACAACATCGTTATAAATGAAATAATCGCCAATATAATGAATATGAGAAAGATGATTTTAGCAATGCCTGCAGCGGCTATAAAAACACCGGTGTATCCCACAATAGCCGCTATGATAGCAATGGCTAGAAATATAAAAGCCCACATTAACATCGTGTTTTCTCCCCTATTAAATTTCCTTGAGCTTTAAGGTTAGTTGATGAATCGAGTAGTCGCAAGTTGGGTTCTAGCCTTTGTAAGGAAGAAATTTATATTTTTAGTTAATTAGCGGGTTTCGTAAGTAGACTCGCAGCTGAAAATTCAAGTGCGAAGCGTATAAAATGCTACATCAATAAAGGAGAGCAAAGTTATGCCTATCAGCGAATCACAAATCGTGAGTTCTGTATTGAATGAAACGCGTGTTTTTCCTCCCCCTCCACACTTTGCTGAGAAGGCGGCTATTAAATCAATGGCAGATTATGAACAAATATACCGCTATTCGATTGAGCATCCTGAACAATTTTGGGCCGAGATTGCTGGGGAGCTTGATTGGCTTAAACCATGGGATAAGGTTTTAACGTGGAAAGAACCCTATGCGACTTGGTTTGAAGGTGGAAAGACGAATATTGCTTATAACTGTTAACTGTTTGGATCGACATTTAGCGCAATATGCTGATAAGCCGGCATTGATTTGGGAAGGTGAACCAGGCGAACAACGCCAATTAACTTATCAAGCGTTGCATGAGGCAGTTTGCCAATTTGCTAATGGGTTAAAAACGCTGGGAATAAAAAAAGCGGATTTTGTTACGCTTTACATGCCTTTAATTCCAGAGCTCATCATTGCCGTGTTAGCTTGTGCTCGTCTCGGTGTTATTCATAATGTGGTTTTTGGTGGTTATTCTGTACAAGCGTTAGAAAGCCGCATTCAGGATTCTAAAACGAAATGCGTCATTACGGCTGATGGCGGTTATAGGCGCGGCAAGGTTATCCCGCTAAAATCTGTGGTAGATGAAGCATTAGTGGCTTGTACGCATGTAGAAAAAGTGATTGTTTATCAGCGTACCCAAGAGCCCATTTCTTTAAAACCTAAGCGTGATATTTGGTGGCATGATTTGATCCAATCACAGCCAATCGATTGTGTTGCTGAACCGTTAGATAGCGAGGATGTGCTTTTTATTCTTTATACTTCAGGTTCTACGGGTGTACCGAAAGGAATTTTTCACAGTACTGCCGGTTACATGGTGGGTGCTTATTATACGTCGAAAATAGTATTTGATTTAAAACCAGAAGATATTTATTGGTGTACAGCGGATGTTGGCTGGATTACAGGGCATACGTATGTTGTTTATGGCCCGTTATTAAATGCGGCGAGCATGGTTATTTATGAAGGTGCACCTAACTGGCCTGACCCCAGTCGTTTTTGGAAATTTATTGATAAGTATAAAGTTAGTATTTTCTATACGGCGCCGACAGCGGTTCGTTCATTTATGAAATGGGGCGATGAATGGATAGAGGGGAGCGATCTCTCTTCTTTACGCTTATTAGGTAGCGTAGGTGAACCATTAAATCCAGAGGCTTGGGTTTGGTATTCAAAAAAAATAGGTAAAGAGCGTTGTCCCATTGTAGATACATGGTGGCAAACTGAAACAGGCGCTATTATGATTTCGCCACTGCCAGGCACGACTGCAACAAAACCAGGTTCAGTTGCTAAACCTTTGCCGGGTGTGGTGGTTGATATTGTGGATCCTTCTTCAGGTGAATCAGTTCCTTTAGGACAAGGAGGTGCTTTAGTGATTCGCCAGCCATGGCCTAGTATGCTGCGTGGCATTTGGAATGATCCTGAACGTTATGCAGAACAATATTGGAGTCAAATTTCTCATGTGTATTTTTCAGGGGATAGCGCGCATTACGATGAACAAGGTTACATTTGGATTTTGGGGCGTGTAGATGATGTGATTAAAGTGTCGGGGCATCGTTTAGGTACGGCTGAGATCGAATCTGCTTTACTGAGTTATCCTTCTGTTGCGGAAGCAGCGGTGGTAGCGATACCTGATAAAACAACGGGTCAGGCGATTACAGCATTTGTTACGTTGTGTGATGCCGCCGTCGCTTCCCCAGTATTAAAAGATAAAATTATTAATCAAGTGCGAAATACAATCGGTCCTTTAGCGCAGCCAAAACAACTTATTTTTACCGTCTCGTTACCTAAAACGCGATCAGGAAAAATTATGCGTCGTTTATTACGTGACGTTGCAGCTAATCGCCAGATTAATCAAGATGTTTCTACCCTGGAAGATTTTTCAGTATTAATGGAATTACAAAAGAAAGGTAGAGATAATCAACACGTATGAAAGCTATTATTGTTATTCCCGCACGCTACCATTCAGGTCGCTTTCCAGGCAAGCCATTAACACCAATTAAAGGCCACAGCTTGCTTTATAGGGTTTGGTGTATTGCTAAATCAGTTAAACAGATTGACGAGGTTTATATTGCGACTGATCATGCAGATATTCAATCCCATGCAGTTGCGTTTGGTGCAAAAGTCATCATGACTGAAGCTTGTGAAAATGGAACGGCACGTGTGTTTAATGCTATTTCTACGTTAAATGAAAAACCGGAGATTATTTTTAACTTGCAAGGTGATGCGGTTTTAACACCACCGTGGATTATTCAGGCATTGATCGATACGATGTTGGCAAATTCTAATATAGCGATGACAACGCCAGCGACGCGCATAACACGAGATCAGTACGCCAGTATGCAGGCAGACAAATTAAAAGGCGAAGTGGGCGGGACTATGGTTGTCTGTGATAAAGACGATAATGCCTTGTATTTTTCCAAAAGCATGATCCCTTACCTGAGAGATACTATGATGGAAAATCCCCCGCTGTATCGGCATATTGGTCTGTATGCGTACCGTTATGTAACATTGGAAAAATATACGACGCTTTCTGCCATGCCATTAGAAATCCTTGAAGGGCTTGAACAATTGCGATTGTTAGAAAATGGCGTCGCTATTCGAGTGGTGATGGTCGATTATAAAGGTCGTACACATGCCTCTATTGATAGCCCTGATGATGTGAAGCGTGTGGAATTGATTATTGATAAAGAAGGTGAATTAGTAGAAATTAAATAGATATTGATGATATGAAAATAATTTTTTCTAGACACGGCAATACCTTCTCCCCTGGAGAAACGCCCGTATGGGTGGGGGCAAGAGAAGATTTGCCACTGGTTGATTCAGGTATTCAACAAGCTAAAAATTTAGCGCATGTTATTCAAGAAGTCGGTTTAAATTTAAAAGCAATTTACTGTGGTCCTCTGAGCAGAACAAACAATTACGCTAAAATTATTGTAGAGGAGCTTCATTCTTCACTAAAACCGATGATTGATCCTCGTTTAAATGAAATTGATTATGGAAAGTGGTCTGGCTTGAGTAATGTAGAGATTCAGGCGCAAGGTGATGCTGACGCATTGGTTGCTTGGGAGAAATTAAGTCAATGGCCAAAAGAAGCCGATTGGCTAGATTCTCCTGACATTATTTTCAGCGAAATTAAGGCATTTACAGACGATTTAATAAAAAAATACGCAGCAGACGATGCGGTTCTTGTTGTTACGAGTAACGGGCGCTTACGTTATTTTTTGCAATTGATCCCAGGTGCGTTTACGCAACATATTCAGAATAATACTTTTAAAGTAAGTACAGGTAATATTTGTTTATTTGAGCATGATTCTCAAGGATGGCAGGTTAAATTTTGGAATAAAAAACCCGAATATTGTTTATATGGTTTTTTTTAATAAAGCTTTAAGCATTATAACCTAGTATAGAGGTCATTTAATGTAAGGTTTTATATTAATGGCCAAAAATAAAAAAAATGAATTACTACAATGTTACTTAAATGCGTTAGAAAATTATTGTAAAAGAAAGCCAAGACAAGGCTGTATGCCGACTTTTTTTACAAAATATAGGCATTCTTTTAAAGAATATCCTGTATTAGTTAGACTACACAAAGCACTCGCGGAAGAACAAGATAGCGTTTCAGCATTGACGGTAGTGATTAATCACTTTATCACTAACACAGCGGCCTTTAACAATCATTCTTTTAACAATTACTTTATGGATGAGTTAAAAAGTTCAGAATCTTTTAAAGATATTGAGTGGGATTGTTTTACGCCAAAGGCTATAAAGCACTATACCAGTTCACTCAAGCGTGGTGATACGCGACCACCTGAGGTCATTTTTAAATCTGGATTTAAAGAGAGAAGCCCGTCAAAGTCTTATTCAGACTATCTCAAATATTATACAGGAACTATCGGTATATCTACTAGTAAAGATTTTTTTGCTGCGATTAACTATCCAATGCGCAGGGAAAATTTAATATTAAAATATATTCGTGCCCTATTTAAATGTTCTGCCTATGATCAGAAGCCTCGCTATGTCTATCTTATTGATTATCAAGGAGCAGATGGTTTTGATATTTTAAAAACAGGACAAGCACGTGGTTTAAGTTTTTCTGGTGTTTTTCATCAAGATCGTTTTAATGCCTTGCAAGATAAAGAAGTTAACGTTAAAGGCGCTATTAGCCCTGAATATATTCGTGGTGTTTATGAGTCAACAGATGGTAGATCATGGTTGTGGCGTGAGAATCCAGTGTACATGGCTAGCATTAAACCGGATGAAATCGAAAAAAGCCCTACTCATAATATAATAGGGCTTTAGTTCGCTGACTCAATCTGTTCTATAGACTACGTACTAAATATTTGGAGTTATCTTCTGTGGTTTCATCCAGCAGATTTTTACCCATCAGGCCGGCTGTTCTTGGGTTTTTTCCAAAAAAGCTAGTGTGAATATTAACAGAACTTGACTTGGGTGTAGTTAGCTCTTCGGCTATAGGGCTATATGTTCCTATAGAAGAAAGATTGGGTGAATAGGGCTCAACAAAAGAAACCGATTTGGTTCCTGTTATAAGATTAGGTATAGAATAAATGATTTCCTCAAGTACCTCCCTAAGTAGACTAAAAAGACGGCGAGTATTTTTTAATGAATGCGTTTTTTCTACATCTTCCGAAGGAACAGCAACTAAGGGAGTTAATAAGTTAGACACTGTTGTTGCTTTTTTTTCCATGGCTTTTATTTGTACTAGCGCAGTAGTCAATACTTCATGAGTTGTATCAGAATTCCTTAATAATTTTTCAATTTTAAGAACTTTGCCTAATAAATTTAATAGCTTATTATATTTACGCTCTTCTGTAGATGTTCTATTTTCTGATGATTTTTGAGATAAAGCATCAAATTCATTATCGGTTATATTAAAAACAGAATAAATTTGAGCAGATAAGTAACATTTAGCAAGTAAAGATAAAATCCGATTTTCTAATATATTCTCAGAGTCCTCAACGAGTGCAGAAGGTATAGGTTTTTTGTCAATATCAAAACCAGCGAAGGTAAAACTTATTTTTTCAATTACTTTTTCTGCGGCCGCTAAAGCGAGTTCACCTTTTAACTTATGTATTTCAGCCTTAAACTGCATTTTTTCCTGATCATCGGCGTTATCGATTTTTTTAAAAAGGGAATCCAGCCGTTCCTGCTTTGTTCGCAATTCAGCAAGCTTATCGGCTCCGAGCATTTCCAATAAAATATGCGTGATAAAAGAATTTGCTTCTGTTTCTTGAGGGTTAAAATTAAATATTTTTTTATTAGGCCTAAATTCTGCAGATGGATGTGCCATATAAACTCCTCATTAAACTAAGTTATAATTTGGTTTCTAATCGTAAGAATTTACCTTTTTTAACTATTAAATTTTCTACGCGTTTAGTCTATCGCTTTTTTATTAAGAAAATATTAAATAATAGGCCATATGATTAATATAATTATGTTATAGAATCTTAAAGAAGGGCTTTGGACTGAATGGGCGTTAAAAATTCAATTAAGTAAAGAAGAGGAAAAGCGTCAGTTTTGCCAAAATAGTAAGTTTTCTGAAAAACTTATCTTATTTTAGTAATTATGCGACAGGAAAATTAAAATATATATGTTTATAGGGCTCATTTCGTAAGCTAAAATGCCACCATTCATTTTTTAGTGAACTAAAGCCAGCTTCTCGCATCAGTGTTTGCAACAGCATGCGATTTTTAAATTGTTCTGGGCTGACACTTCGATTGGATGGCTGGGATAATGGATCTAAAAAATCAAAAGGAGTCCCCATATCAAGCGGCTCGTTGGTTTTTAAATCAATGATCGTTAGGTCTACTGTACTGCCGCGACTATGTCCTGAACGATGGGCAATGTAATTGCGCTGAAATAATTCGCTTTTATTGATATGTGGATAATACTCCGCTTTCATTTTTTGATCGTTAGGGTTCTGGCTCCATTGGAAAAAGTCATCTACAGCCATTTGTGGTCTATAACAATCAAAAACGCGCAATCCTAGATTATTTTTATTGAGTACGTTTTGTACATGCAATAAAGCTATGGCCGCTTGCTTTGTCAAAATACAAATGGGATTTTTATATCCCATGATGGGGCGACCCATAAAATTATTCGATGTAACATATCGAATATCTTCTTGAATAGAGGGGGCTTGACTTTTTAATGCTACAAAATTGCTGGTTTTTTCTGTTGCGTAACTATTGATAGTGAAGAAAAAAAATGTGTAAAAAAGTAGTAGAAGTTTTTGAACTACTATTCTATGCATGTTATTGACCAAAGAGTTGCTTGTCGATGAGATCGCACAAACAATGGATAATTAATAAGTGTGTTTCTTGTATGCGTGCGGTGGATGAGCCTGAGACACGTATTTCAATATCAGCAGAGTTTAACAAGCTTGCTAGTGAACCTCCATCTTTACCTGTCAACGCAATTATTTTTAAGCCTCTACTTTGTGCTGCTTTGCATGCATATAGTATACTTTCTGAATTACCACTGGTTGAAATCAGTAGTAAAATATCTCCGTCTTGGCCAAGCGCACGGATTTGTTTAGCGAAAATTTCATTATAGCTATAGTCATTTGCAATGGAAGTAATTGTGGAGGTATCTGTGGTAAGCGCAATAGCGGGTAAGCTAGGGCGTTCTATTTCAAACCGATTAATAAGTTCTGAGGCGAAATGCTGAGAATCAGCCGCAGAACCGCCATTGCCACAGACAAGAATCTTATTATTATTCATTAGACAAGCAACGAATAGCTGGCTTGCTGCAAGTATTATTGCTGGAAGCTCCTCTAAAGCGAGAGTTTTAGTTTTAATACTTTCTTCAAAGTGAGTTTTAATACGTGCCAGAAGATCCATAAATTACCTAGAGAATGCGTTTTTAAGCCATTCTACTTGAGCGGGGTAATGCTGGGAAGGCCTAAGCTTTTGCAGTAGAGAGGAGGGTTTGCCAGCAGAAATGCCCAGTACATCAAAACGACAGGGAATTTCTGCGAATCTAGGGTTAGATTGTAGATAATACTCGGCAGTTTTAATCAATTTAGTTTGTTTATATGCATCGACTGTTTCTAAGCTATGCCCAAACCGGTGTTGCTGGCGATAGCGAACCTCGACAAAAACAAGCATTTCTTTATCTTGCATAATCAAGTCAATTTCTCCTAGGCGACAGGCATAATTGCGAGTAATAAGGCATAGACCTTGGGCTTTTAAATAACGATAGGCAAAGTCTTCAGCTTGTTTTCCCAGGTTTTTAGAAATAAGCGCCATCAATTGATTAAGGTTACATGGCCTTTACGAAATTGTGCACACGTCAGTTGGCGAACGATACGACGTTGTTTATTTAATGTAAGCTCACCTGTTGCACCCGGCAAGGTTTGCGTTAAGGATTGGTTTAAATAGGCTAACTGTTGAGTAATATGGAATGCATCAACACCTAGGGCATAATAGCTACGGTGTCGTCTAAAAAACCCAGGTGAATTAGCAGACACCAATAGCTGTTCATACAGTAAAGGATTTGGTGAGTTTTGCCCGAGTGTCCAAGGTGCGCTACAGAAAATAACTTGATTGAGATCGTTATCTAAACGACGGTTGGGTAGGCCGGTATAAATTGCCGCTGTGGCATAGACAGGAATATCGCCTGCATAGTAGAACTTCAATAAAGGGATAACTTGCCGACCTACTTTGGGATTACTGGCTAAAAAAATAACATCAAAATCGGTGCGTCTGTCATGTGGTGGCTTAAATTGAAGAAAATGACTTATCTGCCGTGTTAATGCCGAAGAACTTTGAGCTAATGTTAGGCGATCGGCAACGGTTCCACCTAAGCTTTTCCATTCATCAGCAAACGTTTGTCCTATTTGAGTGCCCCAATTATCGCTTAAGGTCATAATTAGCGCAGAACGGCGACCACTTTTCCAAGCGTGCTGAGCTGCTTGTCGCGCTTCATCTAAAGGTGATAAACCAAATTGGAATAATTCGGGAGGCGTACTAATATCAGAATTTAAATAATTGAGCGCAAGTATGGGGGTGCTCAATTGTAAACCAGCAAGTGTTTGGACTTGTGGTTTAAGTAGTGGGCCTACGACAAACTGAGCCTTTTGTGCCAAAGCCTGGTCATAGGCGGCTTGGATAGTGGGTTCTTTGGTAGTATCAATGACGATAATTTGAGGTTTGTTTTGATTTGTTTGCGCAGCAGCAGCCAGAAAGCCTTGCTTAACCGCTTGGCCAACGCCGCTTAATGGGCCTTGTAATGGAACGAGTAAAGAAATAATTTGCGGAGTGCCTAATTGAGTATTACCGTTAGATATGCTCTCCGATAGCGTGTTTGTGGCAATAGGCGATGGCGCATGGACAGAGTTTTGGCCACATCCTATTAAATAGGAGCATGTGAATAACAACGTAATTAAAAAGAATATTCGTAAAAATAAGGAAGGCATCTTCGTATCACTCGTCAAATTTTAACCAGTACTACTAATAATAGTAGTTTATTCAGATAGGGTAACGCAATGTTATAGCATTGCTTCTACAGATTTTTTTATAAACCGAGTACTTTGTGTCACGCTATTTTCCACCGGATGACGATGATCTCATTTTTTTTCGCAATGCGATGAAAGACGTTAAGCGTATAAAACAATTGCCAGCGTTAAAAAAAGTTTCTGCAAAAAAAAAATCGGGGTTAAATACCTCGAGTAAGTTTGTATCTAAGAGCAAAAAAGTACATGAAATTGATAAGGATTTACTTCAGTCGCTTGCGGATCCGGTAGAGCAAACAATAGCAGCCGAAGATAAATTATTTTATAAAAGACCGGGTCCGCAAAGCAAAGTGATCAAGCAATTAATTCGCGGCGAAATAATTCGATCAGCGTGCTTAGATTTACATGGAATGACCATAGAACAGGCACGTTTAGCCACCGTTCATTTTCTGACAGAATGTCGCCAATCAAATTTTCGGTGTGTACAAGTTATTCATGGAAAAGGGCAGTTAAGCCAAACGGGGCCAAAATTAAAAAATCATATTAATTACTGGTTACCACAAATTCCTTGGGTATTAGCATTTTCATCGGCACAACCTAGAGACGGAGGAAGGGGCGCTGTTTATATACTACTGGCAAAGTCATTTAATCGTCATGGCGAGGCCGAAACTTTGTTGCGGCCGTGGCCATCTAGGAAAAATTAAATTATGTTACTAGATTGCCGCGCGCTTCGCGCTCGCAATGACGAAAGGCCAAGGCTTTTTTAATTACGAACGGCAAGCTTAGCAAAACTTGCGACTAGCCATTTTGTACCTACTTTATTAAATTTAACCTGCAGTCGGGTATGCCCGCCGTGACCATCGGCATCAATAATAACGCCTTCACCAAAGGTAGGGTGCATTACCTCTTGTCCTAAGCATAATCCTGTATCGCCAATTATTGTTTGGCTTTTTTGGCGCGTGCTTTTTATAGAATGTAATTGGGTAGGCCGTATTATTTGTGTTTTTAGCCGCACTTCATCTAAGAGTTCTTTTGGAATTTCAGAAATAAATCGTGAAGGCCGATGCTGACTTTCTGTGCCATGTAAGCGACGTACTTCTGCGTAAGTTAGATAAAGTTTCCGCATAGCGCGTGTTATACCCACATAACATAAACGACGTTCTTCTTCTAAGCGGCCGGGCTCGTCATGGGACATATGATGTGGAAACAAACCTTCTTCCATGCCGCATAAAAATACTTGTGGAAACTCAAGTCCTTTCGCCGAGTGTAAGGTCATTAATTGTACACAATTTTCTGAGTTATTCGCTTGATGCTCACCCGACTCCAATGCAACGTGCGCTAAAAAGGCGGATAGTATGGAAAGGCTATCATCTTCTGGTGTAAATTGACGTGTGGCATTCACAAGTTCTTCAAGGTTCTCGATCCGCGCCTGACCACGTTCACCTTTTTCTTTTTTATAATGTGCAAATAAACCACTGCTATAAAGGGCTTGCTCGGTTTGCTCAGAAAGCGATAATGTTTTTGTTTCTTCGTCTATTTGATCAATCAACTGTAAAAAGGCTGTTAATGCATTGGCTGCGCGAGCGGATAGCGTGTTACTGGATAATAATTGCTGTGAAGATTCCCATAAGGAAATGCTTTGGCTTCGTGCCTCTGTGCGTAGTGTTTGCACGGTTTGATCGCCAATGCCTCGCGTGGGCGTGTTAACGACGCGTTCAAAGGCTTGATCATCGTTTCGATTCGCGATCAAACGTAAATAAGCTAAGGCATCTTTGATTTCAGCACGTTCAAAAAAGCGTAGCCCACCGTAGATGCGATAAGGAATTTGTGCGCGGATTAATGCTTCTTCTAATACGCGAGATTGCGCATTAGAGCGATATAAAATAGCATTCTCATTGAACTGGAATCCTTTTTTTACATCTTGTTTTATTCGATCGACGATAAAGCGCGCTTCGTCTAGATCATTAAATGCACCATAAAGAGATATTAATTCACCTTGATCACCGCTGCTCCATAGTTTTTTACCCAGGCGGCCATCGTTATGTGAAATTAATGCATTGGATGCTGCTAAAATGACACCGGTGGAACGATAATTTTGTTCAAGCTTAATGATCTGATTATTTGGGAAATCTTTTTTAAATCGATGAATGTTTTCTACCTTGGCGCCGCGCCAACCATAGATAGACTGATCATCGTCGCCAACGATCATTAAACAATTTTGATCGCCGCAGAGTAATTTTAACCAGGCATATTGAATAGTATTCGTATCTTGAAACTCGTCGACTAAAATGTGACGAAATCGTGCTTGATAGTGTTCTAAGATATCGGGATTTTTGGTAAAAAGCTCATAGCTTCTTAACAGCAGTTCCGCAAAGTCAACGGCACCATTACGGGCACAGATGTCTTCATAGGCTTGATAAACACGGATTAAGGTTTTGTTATACGGATCATTCGCATTGGCTACTTGATTAGGTCGAATGCCTGCATCTTTTTGTTGATTAATAAACCATTGAATTTTTTTAGGTACCCACTGTGCTTCATCTAGATTGAGACTAGCAATAATTCGTTTAATAATACGGTGTTGATCATCACTATCTAGAATTTGAAAGGCTTGTGGTAACCCGGCGGCTTCCCAGTGTTGACGTAGTAGGCGGTGTGCAAGTCCATGGAAAGTACCTACCCACATCATTTTTATCGGTAGGTCGACTAAGGTTTCCAAACGATGGCGCATCTCTCCTGCGGCTTTATTAGTAAAGGTGACAGCAAGGATATTATGTGGAGAAATATGCTCAATATCGATAAGCCAGGCAATGCGATGGACTAATACGCGAGTCTTTCCACTGCCCGCACCTGCCAGCACGAGTAAGTGGCCTTCAGGGGCCGATACCACTTTTTGTTGAGCTTCATTCAGGGAGGCTAATAAACTTTCTTGATTATTCATAGGTTAGAGATTGTAACGGACTTTGATAAAATATTTAAGGGATAAGATAGAAAAGCATATTTTTTGTTTTAAGAAAGATGAAGTGTTACAGCCAAAGCTTAACTGTTTTTATAGCTAACTGATGGAACATCGTTTACCATACTTGTTTTTAAAGGGAATGATTTCTTTTTAAAAAAAGAGGGTGGGCAAAAAAAGCATTTAAAGTTTAATGAAGCTTCGTATTCTTTTGCTCTGAGTAATTGAACTTTTTGTTCAATATAGGATAGATAGAAACCGTTTTCATCAGCGGGAATTACCGTATATTTTTTTTTGCATAATTTTCATGTGTGTCTGCCCATTTACAATCGTGTGATCGAAATCAATAGCAATTAATAGCATAAATAATCCCTGTTTTATTTTAGTGGTTGAATTTGTATCGCATAATTCTGGATAGGCATTTTTCTTGGAACGACTTTTTGTTCATAAAGAAAATAGGAAAAAGATTGATAATTTTCTTGATTAAGTTGAGCAGGATGACGTGCCAAATAAGATAAAGTCGTTTGCCAAATCTGATGGGTTAATTCATTATTTAAAGTAGGATTATTTTTGGCAAATAATTGCCAGCTTTTTTCAGGGTTTTTTAGTAAATAATCACTGGCTTGTTGCAGCGCGATTAAGAATTTTTTTAAACGTGGGTCAGTTAGTTCATGGTGATTGGTCACAATAATTAACTCATCATAAGAAGGCATCACCGCGTCGACAGGAAATAGGGTTACTGGCTGGCCAGAAAACTGCAATTGTAATGGTTCTACATTACGCATCACGTTAACAATCGCATCTACGCGTTTTGATAGCAGTGCTTGTGTCAAATTATATTGGATATTGATAGCTTCTACATCCTTGAGAGTTAACCCTGCTTTTTTTAGAAGTGTCTCTAAAGCTAAAGTGCCTTCTACATTTGAGGTATAACCGATTTTTTTTCCTTTTAGATCCGCAATGCTATCAATTCCACTTTCTTTTCTTACGACTAAACAATTTAAAGGTTTATCGATGAGAGTGGCCATGCGTACTAGAGGTAAACCTTGCGCTGCTTGTACTACTAATTGGGGTTGATACGTAATAGCGAGATCGGCACGACCTGCGGCAACAAGCTTAGCACCATCATCTGGTTCAGCAGGAACAATAATATTAACATTGATACCTTGTTGTCGGAAAAATCCTTGCTCTTGCGCAATAAAAATGGCGGCATGATTGGGGTTCACTAACCAGTCTAAGATCAGTGTTAATGGTTTTGCGTTGACATAGTTAGGCATTAAAAATAATACCATAAAAACAAAGCGAGTTATTTTAGGCATAAATTTTAAATGCTGTGCTGTGGGTTGTATTGTTGTATAACGAGCCAAGGCATAGAAAAATATAAGAGTTTATCGATTATAAAATAAATAGAAATGGTTAATAAAATAAGTATCCATAATGTAGCAAACATCAAATCGATTTGCATTTGAGCATTACTACTTAGTAATAAAAAGCCTAATCCTTTATTCGAACCCACCCATTCGCCAATGACAGCACCCAAAGGCGCCATTGCCGTCGCTAATCGTATTCCCGAAGCAAGCTGTGGTAATGCAGCAGGAATACGGATGTGATAAAGCATTCGCCAACGGTTAGCACCCATCAATTGTGCATTATCCAAATAATGTTGCGATGTTTTTTTTAAACCATCTAAAAAATTATTAGCAATCGGAAAGAATAGCATTAATGTGGTTGTGGCTATCTTTGCAGTGACGCCATAACCAAACCAAATAACGAGTAAGGGAGCAATGGCAAATACGGGTAATGCTTGACTGATCAATAAAAGAGGCAATAGGAGCGAATGAACGGGACGAAATAAACTCATGCTGAGTGCTAAACTAATACCAAATAAAATACCGAAGAGTAAACCAAGCAGGGTTTCTATCAATGTAGGTAGCAGATTTGTCATAATGAGTGCACGGTGTGTGGTTAAACTACTGAGCACTTGTAAAGGAGTAGGTAATAGATAACTTGGTAGTTGTAAAGCAACGACAGTACATTGCCAAATTAACAATAAAGTAGAAGTAACTAATATTCCCCGTATAAATAAGCGCATTAATAGGTTTCCTTTAAGCGATCTAATAATTTGCTTTGCCATTGCAATAAGTTGGGATTATTCAGTGAGCGTGGTGGAGGATCGTCTAATAATGCTAAATTTATATATTCAATTTGTGCAGGCTGGCCTGACATAATTGCAATGTGGTGGCCTAAACGAAGCGCTTCTAAAGGATCGTGTGTGATTAATAATACCGTGCGAAGTGTGAGCGATTGTGCGGAGAGCGTTTGTAGTTGGTAGCGGGTAATAGTATCTAATGATGAAAAAGGTTCATCCATTAAAATAATGGGTTTGTTTTCTAGTAATACTCTTGCTAATGCAACGCGTTGTTGCATGCCGCCGGATAATTGGGCTGGATATTTTTTTAAGGCATGATTGAGTCCGAATTGCTGCAGCAGCGTTTTTGCTTCAGCAATTTCAGTGGAATGTTTTCTGCCGCGTAATCGATAACCGAGTAACGCATTTTTTTCAACACTAAGCCAAGGTAACAGTGCATTAGATTGTGGCATATAGGCGATACGCGATACGCGATTGTAAGCTTTGTTGGTCGCTGGCAGTGATATCTGCGTAAGCAGATGTGTTTAGTTTGGCGATAAGTTGTAGAAAACTTGTTTTTCCAATGCCACTGGGTCCAAGTAAACACGTGGTTTGACCAGCAGGGATGTGAAAATTGAGCTGATCAAATAAAATTTGATTTTGATATTGTAAACAAGCATTACTTATTGTAATGGCAGGCGAGTTTTTCATATACTTTTCCTACGCGAGAACTACCTCGATCAGGTTTATAAAGGGTATTTCTCAGCCTAAAACCTTCGTCTTTTAATCGCTTTCGTTGTTGAATTGCCTTTTCCGATGCTCATGTACTTTGTGTACACTCCGCTTCTCAAAGTCAATTCGCCTAGAAATCAATTAAAATACTTGGTTTTCTATTCAATAAATATCAATAGGCACCCCTAAGTGAAGCAAATACTAACAAGCTTGTGATGAAAATAAAAGAACAAACAAGGTAATTTTGTATTAATTTTACGCACTTTTTTGCCTTGGGCTTGAGTTATTCTAAAAGTTAACGTTTAATCAATTTAATGATTTGGTTTTTTGGGGAGTATTATGTCCAGAGCTTTTCAATCGCTTATTTTGGCAGGCGTACTAGCTTTATTTTCTACCGCTGCATTTTCTTCTATTGTAGAAAAACCTATTAATTTTTCAGATTATAAAGGTAAGTGGGTTGTTATCAGCTATTGGGCAACCTGGTGTAGTATTTGTATGGGAGAAATACCCGAGCTAAACGCTTTTTATAAAGCGCATACTAATGACGTGGTTATGTTCGGGTTTAACTATGATGATGACGGCAATTTATCTAAACATATTCAACAGAGTGGCGTTGCTTTTCCTACCTTAAGACATGATCCAAAAGGACATTTTAAACTAGGTAGAATTCGTGGGTTACCCACCATGCTTATAATAGGGCCTGATGGTGGCTTAAAACACGTATTAACGGGTTCACAGAGCAGACAGGATATAGAGAACGCACTGCGTTAATTAAAATAATGGTTCACTACTTGTGTTATCTTTTATATTAGCGGGTTCTGTTTTATATTAGCGGGTTCTGATTCAGTGCCCGTTTGATTATCCGTGTTGTCGGGCGATGGGAAGTTTGACAGATCTTCCTCGCTGGGTGTTTTTGGTAAATTATCTTGACGGAAATATTCCAAAATAGAACCGGGTGTACCTTCTGGAAGTAAATAACCTGTCATTGGATCGATACTAGCAGTAATGATATCAGGTGGTTGAGGCATTGTTCTTTCAGGTTTACCTTGCAGTGCGACGCGCATAAAGTCTATCCACATCGGTAAGGCTGTTTTTGCGCCATATTCAAGCACAGACGTAGGTTGATCAAAGCCTATCCAAACAGTCGCAACCAAATCACTATTAAAACCAGAAAACCAGGTGTCCACATAATCACTCGTCGTTCCTGTTTTTCCGGCAAGATCACTACGACCTAAGCTTCTTGCCTGATAGCCTGTACCGTAGCGAATAACATCTTTTAGCGCGGATGTCGTTAAAAAAGCAATGTCAGCAGGGATAGCTTGTGGTGCATAAGGATTATCTTTTGCATTGGGTGCTGGTGTTTCAATTTTACCCGTCAAACAATCTTTACACGCTATTTTAGGTTCGGCTTGGTAAATAACGTCCCCTTGTTCATTGGTAATATGATCAATCAAATAAGGTGTAATACGATAACCGCCATTAGCAAACACGGCATAAGCACGTGCTAATTCGATAGGTGTTACTTCACCGGTGCCTAATGCGAGCGAAAGATTGCGCGGTAATTTTTTTGCATTGAATCCAAAGCGTTTTGCATAAGATAAGACATAAGGCACATCAATGGCTTGCAATAAACGGACTGAAACCAGATTAATAGATTTCGCTAAAGCTACACGTAAACGAGTGGGGCCGCTAAAAATGTGGTTATCATTTTGTGGGCGCCAAGGCTCATCGCGTCCAGGTATATCAAATACCAAAGGTGCATCATTAAATACATTAGCAAGCGTATAACCTTTAGCTAAGGCAGCGGCATAAATAAAAGGTTTAAAGCCAGAGCCGGGTTGTCGTTCAGCTTGAATGACGCGGTTGAACTTACTTAAGTTATAATCAAATCCACCTACTAATGCGCTTATGGCACCATTTTGAGGATTTAAAGCAATCAATGCGCCTTGTACTTTAGGTATTTGCGCAAGTTGCCAGATATTGTTTTGATTCTGCACACGTATGATATCGCCAATATGGACTTTATCTTTTAAAGCTTCGGGAGGAGCAGTGAGTTGCGTGGTATCCAATTGAGGTATTGTCCAAGCAAGACCCGTCCAAGGAATAAGAATAGCCTGATGATTCGCTAATAAAGCCATGACGCCTTCATTTGTTACGAGTGTAACAATGGCAGCTTGTAAGCCATTAACAGAAGGGATCCGATGCAATGTATTTAATGCAAGCGCCAGCTTTTTAGGATCTAAGGGACCTATATTTTTTTCAGGTCCTCTATAGCCATGTCGACGATCATAGGCAAATAACGCCTTAGATAAGGCATTATTCGCGGCTATTTGTTGAGTTGCATTAAGTGTTGTATAAACATTATATCCTTTCGTATAAATATCATCGCCAAAACTTTTATACATCATGTCGCGAACCATTTCAGCGACATACGGTGCTTTTAACATGCCACTGGTTTCAGTATCAGGGCGTGTTTGCATAGGTGTTTGAATAGCGGTTTCATAAACCGGTTTTGATATATAACCGAGTTCAAACATACGGGCTAAGACGTGGTCACGTCGTTGCCTTGCAGCAATAGGATTAACGATAGGATTAATAGCGGAGGGTGCTTTAGGTAGGCCTGCAATCGTTGCCATTTCAGGCAATGTAAGTTGATTAAGCGCTTTATCAAAATAAACTTGTGCAGCGGCAGCAATTCCGTAGGCTCGATTACCTAAGTAAATTTTATTAAGATAAAGTTCTAGAATTTGATCTTTGCTAAACTCACGTTCTATTTTGAGGGATAAAAGAATTTCAGTAAATTTACGTAAAAATGTTTTTTCGCGTGACAAATAAAAGTTACGCGCTACTTGCATGGTGATCGTACTACCACCTTGCACTTTTGTGCCCGTTATTAGTAATTCGCTAGCGGCACGTAATAAACCATAAAAATCGACACCATGATGTTCTAAAAAACGTTGATCTTCCGTGGCTAAAAAAGCTTTAACCATTAATGTCGGTACTTCATTTAATCTGACCAAATTCCGATGTAGTTCCCCGAATTCAGCAATCGGTTGACCCTCGCTGGTATAAATCCGCATAGGAATAGGTAGCTGTACAGATTTTAATTCATCGACATCAGGTAGCTGTTTATCTAGATATAAATAGACCAAGCTGGCCACTACAATAAGCGTAATGAAGAGGCTTATTAGCATCAACAGTAGATTGCGTAAAACAGAAGGGCGTTTTTTCATAATGAGGGGCATTAATTAGCTTATGTCATGATATCGCATCTTTTTATTAATGTCCTAATCATGTCAAGTATATAAGGGTATATAAATTTAGATTAACAATTGATCAGTCTGTCATTTAATTATATTTTGGATAATTGACAGTTTTTTATTTGAATGCATAATAAGGAGTGGTGTTTATTTCCATTGCCGAATAAGATACTCACAGCAGTTGGATTTTCGGCAAGGCGCCGCGAAGGAGAGCAACCGCAGTGTATACAGCATACATGAGGATTGCGAACCGAGCTGGAACGCAGCAAAAAATTCAAATGCGAAGAGTATAATTAAACAATGCGCTTGATTAGGGATAGATTAAGAGTAGCTAGGTCGAAAAATGACATAATAGGGTTAGATATAGGGTATTCAGCCATTAAATGTGTCGTCTTACGATGGTGCGGTGATGTTAGTGTGCCTTATGAGCTAAAAAATTATACTGTAAAAGCGATTCCATTCGGCAATATCCAGAATAATGATATTAAATCCAAATCATTATTAATAACAGCTATTAAGGAGCTGTTAGAAAAAGCAGCTATTTATTCCAGGTATTGTGTAGCAGCGCTTCCCGATACCTTAGTCAATAGTAAGTGGCTTCGTATTGATTGTTCGGCGGCAGAGAATATTGACGTTGCCATTAATTTAGCTATAGAAGAGCATATTCCTTACCCTTTAGATGCTATGTATTTTGATTATCAAATTTTTGATAATCAGCAGGAAGAAGATGTAAGTTATCTTAATGTATTGTTAGTTGCCTGTCGTAAAGAGCATTTAGATGCCCGTTTAGACATTCTTCATCAAGCCAATTTAGCTCCCCTGTTTATTGAAATAAATTCGCATGCAGTAGAGCGCGCATATTTTCATTTTTATTCTTCAAGCACGACAGAATCCTACATGCTTATTGATGTTGGGATGGCTCAATTAACAATTTTGTTTTTAGACCAGACTAGACAATTACGGAGTTGTAGTGAAAGGATAGTCTTTTCTAATACCGAAGCTGTATTGCAACAAACGAAACGGTTTATTAATGCCATTTTTTTATGTCGTCCTTATTTTAAGTGGGATAAGCTTTTTTTTATAGGTTCTAATCTTCCGGTATTAAAATTTTTAGTAAAAAGATTACATGGTTTTTTAGGCCTAAATACAGCAACAGTAGCATGGGAAACATCATTGTTTTCTTTGGATAGTTTGAATGTAAAAGAATTTAAAAAGCTATTTCCAAGTTTATTTTTAAGTTTTGGTTTAGCTTTGAGAGCGATATAGCTTAGAAAATTTTCTAAGGGATTTATAATGAAGGGAATCAATTTATTAGCTTGCAAAGGGCCGCATTATAAACAGAAAAAGTTCGGGTTAAGTTTTTTTCTGTCCGGATTAGTATGGCTGCTTTTTTTATCAGCGGTGCTATTGAATTTCTTTTTAGCCGATCAAATTAAGCAGTTAAAGTTTCATAAGAGTAGATTGAATGATCGGATTAGCTCACTTTCTCTTTGCATTGAAAAATTAAAAAAAGAACAAGAAAAATTTATTCAATTTAGAATGAGTGGAATAAATAATAAAAACCTTAAATTTGCGGATAAAAATGTTTTAAAAAATTATTCAATTACACAGTTTAAAATGGTTGGCTTTTTTCGTGGAGGTTTTATTGAAAAAAAATGGGCGTTGCTAAAATTACCCAATAAGCATTTTTATAAAGTTGAAGTAAATGATGAACTCGGGTTAGAGCGAGGACATGTTATTTTTATCGATGAAAAAAGAATAATTATTAATGGAATGGATAATAAAAAAATAGAATTAAACCTAAATAACTAGGAAGTTTTAGTATGTGTTACTTCTCTTTTCTGAGTAAAATTATCATAGTTTGTTTGGTTTTTTTTGTATCCTATCGGACATTAGCGGCTAATTCATCTCCAGTAGATTCCCAATCAAGTAAAGACATGATAGGTACACACCTCTCATTAAACTTTCAAGATATTAAAGTACGTGCTGCGTTACAGTTATTAGCAGAATTTGGAGAGTTTAACTTAATTGTAGATGATAAGGTGCAAGGTAATTTAAGTTTACATTTAAATGATATTCCTTGGGAACAGGCGTTCGATATTATTTTGCAATCGAAAAATTTAGTTAAGCGCCCTATCAAAAATAGCTGGTTTATACTGCCGCAAAGTGAGTTTTTACAGCGCGATAAAGAAAAATTAAAAATAAATAGTGAGCGACAGGCCTTAAGCCCTATGCTGGGAAAATTAATACAAATTCAGTATAGCAAAGCAACTCTACTGGCAGATTTACTCAAGGATAAAAATAATAATATTTTATCTCCAAAGGGTAGTGTTAATGTGGATAAACGAGGAAATAGTTTATGGGTGAGAGATTCCAAGGAAAGACTTATTCAAATAGAAAAAGTTATTAGGCAATTTGATAGGCCTATTAAACAAATAGCGATAGAGGCACGAATTGTCAATGTAGACAAAATAAAAGCAAGTGAGCTGGGTGCTAAATTTGGATTTAAGATATTATCTTCATCAGATGTTACTTCATCGCATTCTAAGCCTTCTTTAAGGAGTTCTATGCCAGACTTAAATATGGATTTGCCTTTTTCAGAAATAAAACATGGAAAAGTGCAACTTAATTTAATGAAAATTGTCAAAAATATCTTTTTAGATTTGGAGTTAACCGCTTTAGAAAATGAAGGGGAGTTAAAAATTATTTCTACACCGCACCTAATGACAGCCGATCAAATGCCTGCTTCTATACAAGCGGGAGAAGACATTCCGTATCAAAAAAAAGAAGGAGGCGATACCGTTATTCAATTTCAACCAGCCGTATTATCCTTAAGCGTAACGCCCCAAGTATTGCCCAATCATCAGTTAATGCTTGATTTAGTGGTCAACCAAGATCAGCCTAGTACGTTCACGGTGTCCGGTACGCCGGCTATTCATAAGCGAGGCATTAAAACCCAAGTTATCATCAACGATGGTGAAACGGTGGTGTTGGGAGGGATATATGAGCATATGCAGAATCAATCGATTGAGCGTATCCCCTTTTTAGGTTCTCTGCCCATAATAGGTCGCTTATTTTCTTATAAAGAAACAAGCGAAAAATGTAATGAACTTTTAATATTTTTAACGCCCACTATTTTACCCACTTAATTTTTAAGCGTATTAACGACGTTTATTCTGTTTAGTAGTTAGAACTCGTCATTGCGAGCACCGAAGGTGCGAAGCAATCCAGGAAGTCAAGTAAACTGGATGGCCACGCTCATTTCATTCGCTCGCCATGACGATGTCGTAGAAGGAGCATGAGTTTTCTTGTCAGCAAACCTATTACTGAGGTTTACCTAAAGCCCGGTATACGGTATTTTCATGCTATGAACTGGATTCAATGGTTTCGATTCCCTAAATTAGATAATAATAGGCTGATTCATAGCCTAAAGACGGCTATTGCCTTTTTATTAGGTGTATTTATTGTACGCATCTTCCATTTCCCCCAAAATGGACAATGGGTATTAATTAGTATTTTAGTGGTGATGTGCGCCCAATCTCGCGTGGGTGCCATTATACAAAAATCGTATATGCGCTTTTTAGGTACTGTTTTAGGTGCCTGTATTGCAGCGCTTACGCTTTGGCTGGCTTATCCTTCCGTTATTTGGACTACTTTAATATTATGTCTTACCACGGCTTTATTTAGCTATATTGCAGATAGCCCCAGTTATTTGAGTGAAGCGGGGGCTTTAGGTGCTGTCACCACAGTGATTATCTTGATTGGCATAAATCCGAGTTATGCTAATGTATTAAGCCGTTTTCTTGAGATTAGTTTGGGGATCGTGATTGCTTTGTTAGTGTCACGTTTTATTTGGCCTTTACATTCCAGAACACAATTACGTTATATTGTATTAAATACCTTAAAAAACCTGCAGAAAATTTCTCAGCAATTAAAAGGGTTTTATTCTATAGATGCTGAAAAGAGCTATGAAGCTTATGAAGATAAAGTCATTAGTCGATTTAGTAGCCAAAGTAAATTACTTGATGAAGTCATGCGAGAATCGTTTGGCCGTTCTTCGTTAGCGCATGTGTTTAAGGCTATTCTGCGCTCAGAGCGTGAAATTTTACGTTGGGTTAGTTTGATGAAAAACGCATTAATGAGTTTTTCTGAAGAAATGCGTGTGAATATTAATCAACAAGCGCGGGTGCAAAAGATTTATGATCGCAGCGATAAATTATTTGAAGCGCTTATCGAACAGCTTAATGATAAAGAAAGTGAATATCCTGTTACTACCTTGGCAAGCATATTAAAGTGGAAAAACGAAGTACATCAAGAACTCAGTCCATTTATCAGTACAGACTCTGATAAATTAGCGATTGATTTATTTATTTTTGCAGCAGGGAATTTATTAAACCAATTAACAGAAACAAACCATTTAATAAAAAAAATCTAAACTATGAACCATTCATCCCATCGTTTAATACGTGCTTTTTTTCGGCAACCTGTTGATCGAACACCCGTTTGGATCATGCGTCAGGCAGGCCGATATTTACCTGAATACTGTGCAACGCGTAAAAAAGCGGGAGATTTTTTAACGCTGTGTAAAACGCCTGAACTAGCGTGTGAAGTCACATTACAACCTTTAGAACGATTTGAATTAGACGCGGCTATTCTTTTTTCTGATATTTTAACGATTCCTGACGCAATGGGGTTAGGACTTTATTTTGTAGAGGGTGAGGGCCCCAAATTCCATAAACCCCTTAAGACAGTAGCCGATATTAAAGCATTAAAAATTCCTGATCCGATGCAAGAATTGCGTTATGTGTGTGACGCTGTTTCATTGTGTAGACGCGAGATCAATAATAAAGTGCCTTTAATTGGATTTTCGGGCAGTCCTTGGACATTAGCGTGTTATATGTTGGAGGGTGAAGGGAGCAGAGAGTTTAGACAAGCTAAGACATTGCTTTACCAAGAGCCACAAGCACTTCATTCTTTATTAAATACATTAACAAAAGCCATTACGCAGTATCTTAATGCACAGATAGCATCCGGTGTGCAAGCGATTATGATCTTTGATACCTGGGGTGGATTATTAACACCTTCGGCTTATCAAGCTTTTTCATTGGATTATATGACGCAAATAATTGCGGGTCTTACGCGTGAGCATAACCAAGAGAAAATACCGGTCGTATTATTTACTAAAGGTGGTGGGTTTTGCTTAGAGAAAATAGCTGATTCAGCATGTGATGCCATTGGTTTAGATTGGACGATTGATTTAGCACAGGCCAGGCGACGTGTAGGCAGTAAAGTTGCTTTACAAGGTAATATGGATCCGGCCGTGCTTTTTGGTACAGATGAACGAATACGTGAAGAAGTAAGCACTATTCTTAGTGCTTATGGAACTGGCACAGGGCATATATTTAATTTAGGTCATGGTATTTCTCAATTTACTTCGCCGGATAAAGTAAAAGTATTAGTAGATGCAGTACACGAATTAAGCGCGACATTTCATACGATCTCTTCTTAAGTCTATTAAGCGCTACTTTCGCTAAATAGTGATCAATCGTAGTATAAAATAGAGAGTTTATGTTCAATGAAGGTAGCCCTCTATAAAAATAGCTCAATTTAGATGATGTTTTTCAAAACGATTTAGCAAAATTGATAAAATAGCCCATTATGTATTTTTTAATAAACTCAAGACAACTTATAATGGGTGCGTTACTCATATAGATTATCTGTCGCGAAATTTTAATCAGAGAAATCTTTTTTTAACCATCACTTTTATCGAACTTCTATCTTAGATGGTTTGGTATTATTAAAAAATAACATCAAATAGCCAAGAATACCGGATAAAGCAGAGCCACTTAAGATACCTAAACGTACCAAAGATGAAGTTTCGTTCGCAGTGAAAGCAAGGTTAGCAATAAACAAACTCATGGTAAAACCAATTCCGCAAATTAAAGCGGTTCCGTAGATATGTTGCCAGTTTGCTTGATGGGGTAATTTTGCCCACTTAGCTTTTACAGCTAACCAACTTGCACTAAGAATTCCAAACTGTTTACCAAGAAATAATCCTGCAATAATTCCTAACGGCAAAGGATGGGCTAATGTATTCCAATGCAATCCAGCAAACGATAAGCCTGCATTAGCAAAGGCAAAAACTGGCAAAATGGCATAAGCGATCCAAGGATGTAATTGGTGCTCTAATTTCTTTAATAAAGAGGGCTGTTGCTTGATGGAGCGTAATGGAATAGTGAGGCCAAATAGTACGCCCGCAATAGTTGCATGCACGCCAGATTTAAGAATGAAAAGCCATAAAGGGAGTGCGAATAGCAGATAGGGCAGAAAGCGATTAATATTAAAATAGTTCAACACGATTAAGGCAATGAGGCAAGCAAAAGCCAAGATTAAGTAAAGCCAACCGATCTGTTGTGTGTAAAAAATTGCAATAACAAGTATAGCGCCCAAATCGTCGATAATAGCTAAGGCGGTTAAAAAAATCTTTAAGGAATTAGGAATTTTTTTATTAAGTAGAGAGAGTACACCTAAGGAAAAAGCGATATCGGTTGCCATAGGGATGGCCCAACCTGGTGTGTATTCAGAATGTCCGTGCGTAATAAGCAAATAGAAAAGTGCGGGTACTATCATTCCGCCGATGGCTGCCATCGTAGGTAACAGCGCTTTATCTATACTATTAAGTTCACCTTGTATCAACTCACGCTTTATTTCTAAACTGACTAAAAAAAAGAAAATAGTCATTAAGCCATCGTTAACGAAGTGTAAAAATGAGAGATGCAGGTTTCCTAAGCTGAGTGTTAACTGTAATAGGTTTTGGTAATAGGTATCTAAAGGAGAGTTTGCGAGAAATAAAGCAATCAGTGTCGCAATACCTAAAAGTATTCCGCCAGCTGTTTGTAGTTGTGTAAACTGATTAAATAACTTGCGCATTTAATGAATATCCTTTGAATCACTGTTAGACCATAAGCAACGACCTGTCGTTTTATGAATCGTTGATAAACAGCGGTTGTGCGCATTTAGCTCTTCTGTGTTTGCATAAAGGACTGGAAGTTCGTGCATAGTGATGCTCTTTTTATTTTCGGTAGAGATGAGAGAATGATTAATGACGGCATTATCGTCAAATAGATTGGTTTGACCGCCGGTCATTGCAAGATAAACGCGTGCTAGTAGTTCAGCATCGAGTAGTGCGCCGTGCTTATCACGTTTAGAGTTATCGATCTCGTAACGTTTACATAAGGCATCTAAACTATTACGTTGCCCAGGGTGAAGTTGCCGTGCCAAAGGAAGTGTATCCAATACTTGGCAATAATGAGTGACTTTTTTGTAATTTTTTTTCGTTAATTGTATTTCATTATCGAGAAAAGCAAGATCAAACGGTGCATTATGGATAATTAGTTCAGCGCCGTTGAGGAATTCTAATAATTCATCAACAATAGATGAAAATAAGGGCTTGTCTTGAAGAAATTCGCTAGTTAAGCCATGCACAGCCAGTGCGCCTGCCTCGCTGTCGCGACCTGGATTCAGATAACAATGAAAATGCCGCTTTGTTAATCGACGATCGATGAGTTCAAGGCAGCCAATTTCAATGACGCGGTGCCCAGCGCTGATTTCTCTACCCGTTGTTTCGGTATCTAAAATGATTTGGCGCATAATATAAAAATAAATTAAAAGTGATTTATGTCTAATATATTACGCATTAGGACTGGAAATGGCCAGTCCTGTAAACTTTACTTATTATAATAAAAATTTAGCTTTTAATTATAAAAAATGTTTAGATTGCACTAATAAAGTTTATGATAATATCAGGGCCGTCTATGTTTTTTGAATTATTTAGCCAAATTAAACTTACATGCTAACCGGCTTTTGCTACAATCATACTGATTTCCACCGTAAGCCGCTTCCCAATTTGTAGGATCACTTATATGTGCTTTATCATTTGAGATAGATAGCCGTAAATCTACATGAGTATCATTATCTAATTTATAGCTACAGCGAAGTAATTGACCTTCCTTAAAAGGATGATCCGTATCGTTAGGTTTGTAGAGAACCATCTCAAATGCTTTAATCTTTCCAGGGTTTTTTTGAACTTGTCCAGTCCAGCCACCCGGTGCCGTGTAAGTGGTTCCTATTTGTTGAATAATATTTTCTGCAGGACAGGTATTTGAGGAATCTGGGTTACTGACAATACTAGAAAATGCGTAACAAACGGGATTAATAGATATAGCAAGCAGGATTGCTAATGTTGTTTTTAGTATTTGCATAGAAACTCCTTTTTTTCTAAAAAATTATTATATTTTTAATGATTTATTTTGTCTATGGTCTTATATAGAGAGTAATAACACTAAATATAGAAAAAATTTCTCCTGAAAAACGCCTGAAGCTGTCATGGCGAGGCTGGAACGAAGTGACAGCCGTGGCCATCCAGTACTGTATTTTCTAGATTGCCACGCGCCTGCGGCGCTCGCAATGACGGACTACTTATATTTTTTGTAAACTTTGTAACTGTTGCTGTAATTTCAATTGTTGAGCAGTAAAATCACTGAGGCGTTTGTTCTCTTGCTCAACAATTTCAGAGGGCGCATTGCGTATAAACGCCTTGTTGCTTAATTTAGACTGCGCACGTTCAATTTCTTGTGCAATTTTATTAATTTCTTTTTCTAGGCGTTGTATTTCTGCGCTGGTATCAATGAGTCCCGCCATCGGAATTAGTATTTCCAATGTATCAACTAAGCCCATGGTGCTGAGCCCCACGGCGGCGTTATTATTTTTTTCATCAAGCCAATTTATGTCGCTGAGTTTAGCTAGATTGATAATATCCGCGGCAAACAGCACGCTATTTTCACGATCTTGCTTATTACCTTTAGCTAATAACAGAGGAATTCTTTTTCCAGGTGCTATGCCCATTTCGCTACGAAGGGTACGTATCGTAGTAACTACTTGCTTAATCCATGCTAAAGACGCTTCAGCAGAAGGATCTTTTCTCGCTTCATCAATGCGTGGATATGTTTGTAGCATGATTGTTTCGCCGGTTTTTCCAGCCAGAGGCGCAATCGATTGCCAAATTTCTTCGGTAATAAAGGGCATTAAAGGATGCAATAAGCGCAAACAGATTTCTAATATTTCGATTAAATTAGCACGTGTTTCTTGTTGTTGTTCAGGTGTATCTGCTTTGAGTAAAATGGGCTTAGCTAATTCTAAATACCAATCACAGAATTCATTCCAAATAAATTCGTAGATGGTCTGTGCCATTAAATCAAAGCGATATGTTTGAAAATGGGCATGCATAGCTGCCGTGGTAGATTGTAATTGTGAACGAAACGCACGGTTTACTGGCATTGATAAGTGAGTAGGTATACTACAAGCCGCTTGATTTTCGGTATGCATGAGCACAAAACGTGCGGCATTCCAGAGTTTATTACAAAAATTGCGATAACCTTCGGTGCGATTTAAATCAAAACGAATATCACGCGTGGGTGAAGCAAGCGCGCAATAAGTAAAACGCAATGCATCCATGCCAAAAGCCGCAATACCTTTAGGAAATTGTTGACGTGTCGCTTGCTCGATTTTTTTCGCCATCTGGGGTTGCATCAGACCTTGGCAGCGTTTTTTGATTAATTCCTCTAAACTAATACCTTGTGTCACGTCGAGTGGATCTAAAACATTTCCTTTGGATTTAGACATTTTCTGCCCGTCATGATCGCGGATAAGTCCGGTTACATAAACCTGCTTAAAGGGAACTTCACCCATAAAGTGTAAGCCCATCATCAGCATGCGTACGACCCAGAAAAAAATGATATCAAAACCCGTTACTAACACATTGGTTGGATAAAAAGTTTTTAATTCCTGGGTTGAGGTTGGCCAACCCAAGGTAACAAAAGGCCATAAAGCAGATGAAAACCAGGTGTCTAGCACATCTTCATCTTGTTTAAGTATGACTGAATCAGGAAGTGCATAATGTTTTCGAACGCTATTCTCATCCTGTCCTACATAGATTTCACCTTCTGCATCGTACCAAGCTGGTATTCGATGTCCCCACCAAAGTTGTCGGCTAATACACCAATCTTCGATGTTTTCTAGCCACTGTAAAGAAACTTTTCTCCAGGTCTCAGGGATAAAATCAAGTTCTTCATTATGAATGGCGTCAATCGCAGGTTTTGCCAATGGCTTCATCGACATAAACCATTGATCAGTGAGGTAGGGTTCTATAATAACACCAGAGCGATCACCCCGCGGAATTTTTAAGGTATGCGCTTCTATTTTTTCTAATAATCCCAGCGCTTCTAAATCTTTGACGATTCTTTGTCGTGCTTCAAAACGTTCTAATCCTTGATAAGGTGTTGGCACCGATTCATTGAGATGGGCGTTAGACGTGAAAATATTAATACTTTCTAAATGATGGCGTTGTGCTAAGGCATAATCATTAAAATCATGTGCAGGTGTAATTTTAACGCAGCCACTACCAAAAGTAGGATCGACACTGTTATCGGCAACGATAGGAATTAGTCGATTGCTTAAGGGCAGTTGTAATTGTTTACCAATGAATTTTTGAAAGCGTGGATCATCAGGGTGGACGGCAACGGCCACATCACCTAATAAAGTTTCTGGTCGTGTTGTAGCCACTGATAAAAATACATCGGGTGAATCGGCAAGCGGATAAAGAATAGTCCATAGGCTGCCTTGTTCTTCTTGATTAATAACTTCCAGATCAGAGACAGCGGTTAATAATTGTGGATCCCAATTGACTAAGCGTTTTCCTCTATAGATCAAACCCTTTTGGTATAAATCAACGAATACTTTTTCTACGGCGGTTGAAAACGCAGGATCACGCGTAAAGCGTTCGCGCGACCAATCAATGGATGCGCCCATGCAACGTAATTGCTGAGTAATTATGCCCCCCGATTTGGTTTTCCATTCCCAAACAGCTTCTAAGAATTTTTCTCGTCCTAAATCGTGGCGTGTTTTTCCTTGTGCCAATAGTTGGCGTTCAACCACCATTTGTGTGGCAATACCGGCATGATCTGTACCGCCTTGCCACAATACATTTTTTCCACACATGCGCTGATAACGGATCAAAGCATCCATTAATGTGACTTGAAAGCCATGCCCCATATGTAGACTACCGGTCACATTGGGAGGGGGTAGCACAATACAGTACGCGTCTCCTTTTCCACTGGGTTGAAAATAGGTGTTATTTTCCCAACGTTTGCGCCACGTGGCTTCAATCTGTTTTGAGTTATAGGTTTTATCTAGCATGCTAAGCTTATGTTGTGTGTCGTTAACGGACAGTTTTGTTCTTTATAAACTTTGTATTTTTTACGCGCTTGTATTTTATGATCTTTTTCTTCGCAGACTACTTCAATGATGCGTGAAAATTCGCTGAAAAAAGGTGGTGCTTCTTGTGTAAGATTAAATAAAATATCCGCTGACTGTTGTTTGGGCTTGTCGGTACCAATTAGGATAGAAGGCGGAAACAAAGCATTGCTTGTTTCGCCTATTTGATGTGGAATGAAACTGATATCTCTAAATGTCCATAATAAATCATCTAGGCATTGTGCTTCTTCTAAAGAACTGGTGTGAATATAAGCATGATTTTGCTGTTGATAGGCTTTTTCTACTAAACGACAGAGAAAACGGTAGCTATCTTGTTTGCTAGAGGTATTTAATAAATAAAAATCAACCGTTGGCATATGTATTATCACTCATCTTTTATGAAGCTTCACTCGGTGTTATATTGGCGGCTAGTGCAGCGGGTTTGGGTTTTGCGGCAGCTGCTAACATACCGGGATCGCGTGCTTTTTCAGCTAAAGGGGAAAAAGGGTGATTGTCAGCATACGCAATCACGGTGTTTGCAAAAGTAATTCCAGCTTGCGTATTTCCTGTTTTATACATCGATAGCATACACGTTTGAACATTGAGTGTTGGATTATGTGCCGCTAACGTTTGGCATTGTAGGCGTAACTTATTCATAATTTGTGTGGCGATGACCATGTTTTTACAGGGTCGGAATAAATCCGCCGCATGAGCACCCACTTCTGGGAGCCATTGGCTGGAAATTTGCATTAAGCCAATATTGACCTTTTTGCCTTGTGCTATTTTTGCTTGGGTATAAGCAATGGCTTCAGGTTCTGTTTTAAATTGTTTCGCTTGATTATCTACCGTGACGAACAATGGCTTATTTCCACTTCCTGCTTGTACCATAGCATAGGGGACTGTATTGTCTGCATAGAGACTGCAAGCTAAAATGAGTGTGACTAAATCCATCGTTTTTTCTCTTCAAGGTTATATACTCACAGCAATAGGATGTTTGGCAAGGCGCCGCGAAAACGAAGCCACCGAAGTGTATACATGATACATGAGGATGGCGAGTTGAGCGGGAACGCAGACAAACATTCAAGTGCGAAGAGTATAAAATTATTCTTATACAGAAATATACCCACAGCGCTCTTGGATTGGCAAGCACTTTAGGCATCTGCTAACCGGGAGGCCAGTGCAGGGCGCGTCCCCCTAGAAGGTGCAAGTGCAAATGCATAATCTCTTGCCCGCCATCCTTGTTACAATTGAAAACGGTACGATAGCCTGATTTGGAAATAGCCGCTTTGTCTGCCAAGTGGCGTGCCGTTTGTACCATGGTTCCAACCAGTTCAGTATCCTCTTCAGTCAAATCGTTTAAGGTAGCGATATGTTTTTTGGGGACAATCAGTTGATGAATAGGAGCACGTGGGTGGAGATCGTTGAACGCTAGGATATTTTCATCTTCATAAACTTTCTCAGTGGGCAATTCACCTTTAATTATTTTACAAAAAATACAGTCCATAAGCTTCCTATGACTAAGATTGGGATGGTTTAAGGCGTCAATTTTGTTATGATTATGCTTTAAAAGAAACTTTTAGGAAATATAAACGATGAGCGCGCTTGTTAAAATTGGCCCAGGTAAAAAAACGCCGGATGAAATCAATGTAGTGATAGAAATTCCTAGTCATAGTGATCCCATTAAATATGAGGTCGATAAAGAGACAGGTGCTTTGTGCGTAGACCGATTCTTAGGTACAGCCATGTACTATCCCTGCAACTATGGTTATGTGCCTCAAACCTTATCAGAAGACGGGGATCCCGTTGATGTGTTGGTTGTTGCGCCATTCCCTTTATTGATTGGCTGTGTCATTGCCTGCAGACCCGTTGGGATGTTGGAAATGAAAGATGAATCCGGTATTGATGCAAAGATTTTAGCGGTTCCCGTTGATAAGCTGTCAACACTTTATCATGGGGTAAAGACCTGGAAAGATTTACCTTCACAACTAACCGATAGCATTAAGCATTTTTTTGAGCATTATAAGGATCTTGAAAAAAATAAATGGGTTAAAGTGAAAGAGTGGAAGGGCGTCGAAGCAGCTCAAGAAGAAATTTTGACGAGCATTAAACGTTACAAATAACGAAAACATTGCGTAGCGTCATGCGGGGGCAATAAACAAAAATAACAGCCGTTTGGAAAGGTTTTTCATGGATGAGTACTCACAGCAATGGGATTTTCGGCAAGGCGCCGGATCAGTGAGCAACCGCAGTGTATATGGAATACATGAGGATTGCGAACTGAGCGGGAACACAGCCGAAAATTCAAGTGCGAAGAGTACACTACGTGACTGGTTAGCACTTTATACGGTGCCTTCCTGTGGTTTTGCAACGGTGTTGAAATTACTTGAGGTTTTTTCAACACCTGCCGCACTGCTCGCAGCATCCCATACAGCATTATCTGCGCTAGGTATTAGCAACGCTTTAATAACAGGATTAAAAAAACCTGATTGGAAACGTGTTGATGCTTGCCTAGCTTGGCGAGAAAAGCCGGGGCGGCATATCCTGCATTGGCAGGACGTTCTTTATCCTCCTTTATTACGTGAAATAGCTTCCCCGCCTTTAATTTTATTTATTGAAGGTGATGTTTCCCTTCTTCAAGATTATCAATTGGCTATGGTGGGGGCGCGTCAACCCTCACCCATAGGTTTAGAAATAGCTTATCGCTTTGCGAATGAGTTAAGTCAGCAAGGATTTATTATTGTTAGTGGTTTAGCGCGCGGTATTGATGGCGCAAGTCATCAAGGGTGTTTAGCCACAGGTGGTAAAACAATCGCTGTTTTAGGTTCCGGCATTACTGAAATTTATCCTCGTTGTCACCGAGGGTTAGCGTTACAGATAATAGAAAAAGGAGGCGCACTTGTTTCTGAGTTTTTTCCTGATGCACCGCCAAGAGCAGAACATTTTCCACGTCGTAATCGAATTATTAGTGGATTAAGTATGGGCGTTGTTGTTATTGAGGCGGCGATGAGAAGCGGTTCCTTAATTACGGCACGCTATGCGGCTGAGCAAGGACGTGAGGTTTTTGCTGTACCGGGTTCTATTGCTAACCCTCTGAGTCGGGGTTGCCATGCGTTGTTAAAACAAGGCGCTACCCTGGTTGAAAGTAGCTATGATATTTTGCTTGGGTTATCTTTTGCAACTGGCTTGCTTAATGTAGCAATGGGCCCTATAGAAGATAGTTCTGCAGTAACAGATAGACTCGATTCAAAATCTGGGCTTGATTCTGACGATATAAAGCTTGTAGAGTGCCTGGACTTTGAAAGGACGACAATCGACAGCTTAGTCATGCGAACTGGCTTGACGGCAGATAGACTACTTGCTCGTTTAGCCTTACTTGAGTTACAAGGTTATATTAGTGCGGTCCCCGGGGGTTATACCAGGAAATAAATATGGCAAAGAATCTATTGATTGTTGAATCGCCTGCGAAGGCTAAAACAATTAAAAAATATTTAGGTAAGGATTTCGAAGTCCTCGCTTCCTATGGGCACGTTCGTGATTTACTCCCTAAAGAGGGGGCAGTCGATCCAGCGCATGATTTTGCGATGACCTATGCGCTTATCGAGAAGAATGCCAAGCATGTGGATATGATCATTAAGGCATTTAAAGCGGCCGATGCACTTTATCTGGCAACTGACCCTGATCGAGAGGGCGAGGCTATCGCTTGGCATGTTTATGAAATTCTTAAAGCTAAAAAAGCCTTAAAAGATAAACCCGTCTACCGCGTTGTTTTTCATGAAATCACCAAGGCGGCTGTTAAAGCCGCCGTGGCCAATCCGCGTGATATTGCGATGGATTTGGTCAATGCGCAGCAAGCACGTCGCGCTTTAGACTATCTGGTTGGTTTTACGCTATCGCCACTACTGTGGAAGAAAGTACGTCGTGGATTATCGGCAGGGCGTGTACAGAGTCCTGCATTACGCTTAATTGTTGAACGCGAAGAAGAAATAGAAGCGTTTAAAACGCAGGAATATTGGACACTAACGGCGAATACGCAGGCTGAACAACAGAATTTTTTTGCACGTTTGATCGAATATAACCATGAAAAACTTGAGCAGTTTAGTATCACAACACAAGCTCAAGCAGAAACAATAAAAAGCAGTTTGGAAAAAATGGCGCAAGGCCATTTGTTAGTCACAAAAGTTGAAAAGAAACAACGCAAGCGTAATCCAACAGCTCCTTTTACGACGTCTACTTTACAACAAGAAGCCGGACGTAAACTGGGTTTTACGGCACAGCGAACGATGCGTTTGGCGCAACAACTTTATGAAGGGATTGATGTAGGTGAAGGCGCCGTCGGTTTGATTACTTATATGCGTACCGATTCGGTTCATCTTTCTAATGAAGCCTTAGAATCAATTCGTGGATATATTGTACAACGTTATGGCGAGAATGAAGTACCTGAGTCACCGCGTCAGTTTCGTACGAAGAGTCGTAATGCACAAGAAGCGCATGAAGCAATTCGTCCTACCCATGTTGAATATGCACCTGAAGACATAAAAGCACATTTAACGCCTGAGCAGCGCAAGCTCTACGAATTAATATGGAAGCGTACTGTTGCTTCACAGATGATCCATGCGACGATTAATACGGTTGCTGTGGATTTGAGAGCGAAGGATACTTCCGATCATTGTTTCCGTGCGAATGGTTCTACCATTGTTCATCCGGGTTTTATGGCGGTTTATCTTGAAAGCCAAGATGAAAGCAAAGCGAAATCAGATGAAGAAGGGAGCATGCTACCGCCGCTGAAAGAAGGTGATGTCGTTGACTTAATAGACATCAGTGCGGATCAACATTTTACTGAACCACCACCACGATATAGTGAAGCAAGTTTAGTTAAAGCCTTAGAAGAGCGGGATATTGGTCGTCCTTCAACGTACGTGCCTATTATTTCAACCTTACAAAATCGCGAATACGTTATACTGGATCAAAAGCGTTTTAAACCCACCGATGTTGGACGTGTGGTGAATAAGTTTTTAACGCGTTACTTTATGCAATATGTCGATTATGACTTTACCGCACGATTAGAAGACAAGCTGGATCAAATTTCCAGGGGAGAGCAAGAGTGGGTGCCTTTGTTGAAGGATTTTTGGATGCCGTTTAAAACATTAGTAGAAACTACAGAAGAAACCGTGCAGCGTAAAGATGTAACGCAAGAAGCTTTAGATGAAAACTGTCCTAAATGCGGCAAAGCTTTATCAATACGTTTAGGAAAACGAGGACGGTTTATTGGTTGCTCGGGTTATCCAGATTGTGACTATACACGTAATATGGAAGGTGAAGTGACAACGGCAAGTGAGCCGGAAGTTGTAGAAGGTCGCGTTTGCCCTGACTGTGGCCATGCTTTACATATCAAAATAGGCCGTTATGGCAAATTTATTGGCTGTAGTTATTATCCAAAATGTAAACATATAGAACCTTTAGAAAAACCGGCTGATACGGGTATTGAATGTCCTGAATGCCATAAAGGCAGCTTACTGAAACGGAAATCACGTTACGGTAAGATTTTTTATTCGTGTTCTACTTATCCAACTTGTACCTATGCAGTATGGAATGAGCCGATTGAGCAAGCTTGTCCACGTTGTGCGTGGCCAGTGATGACGATCAAGACAACCAAGCGACGTGGTACCGAAAAAGTGTGCCCACGTAAAGAGTGTGGATATGCGGAGCCTATGGAGGCTGCACCCGTAGAGTAAATTATTGATGACAAGGAGCGCTATGAAAAATGAAAACAACATTAAAGAATAAAAGTAGCGGCGATCCTACAGCGGTTTTTCAGAAAGTTTTTTTATAGAGAGAAACGGCAAAAACGATGAGGTTAATCAAGAAGATCCTCAACCTGGCATAAAAGCTTCCCGTTAGCAATTTCAGCAACAACTCGATCGCCAATTGTGACGTCACGGATTTCACGGATGATTTGTCGGGTTTTAACATTTTTAATCACCGCATAACCGCGCGCTAGGCTAGCAAGAGGGCTAACAGCATGTAGCGTGCGGGATAGCCCTGATAGTTTTTGTTGGCGCATTTCTAATTGTGTTTTCATGTTTAATGTTAAACGTTGCGTTAAATCATCTAAGCGCTGTGCGTTGTCTTGTAAACGTTGGCGTGGGTGGCGTAAGCGTTTAGCAAGGTTTTCAAGTTGTTGATGATAACGATTTATAGCCTGTTGTATGATGTTAGTTAAACGTTGCCTGGTTTTGGCTAAAAGCGGTTGGTATTCCTGTATATCCGGGCTTACTAACTGAGCGGCCATGGAGGATGTTGCTGCCCGTTGATCGGCTATAAAATCTGCAATAGTAAAGTCAGTTTCATGGCCTATGGCGCTAACAAGAGGTAATTGACTGTTAAAAATGGCTCTAGCGACAATTTCTTCATTAAAACACCAGAGATCCTCTAATGATCCTCCACCACGTGCTAAAATTAAAACATCACACTCTTGACGTTGATTGGCACGTTGGATTTGTGCCGCAATTTGCGCGGCGGCTGTTTTTCCTTGAACGAGGCAGGGATAAATAATAATAGCAATAGATGCAAAGCGTCTTTTTAAGATGACACAGATATCTCGAAGTGCGGCACCGGTTTCTGAGGTGATAACACCAATCGTTTTAGGAAATTTAGGCAAAGATTTTTTGTGGTAATTTTCAAATAAACCTTCTGTGGCCAATTTAGCTTTTAATTGTTCAAAGGCTTTGCGCAGCGCACCTTCACCTGCAAGTTCCATTTGGTCAACAATTAATTGGAATTCACCACGTGCCGGATAAAGGCTGATTTTGGCACGTACCAGGACTTGCATGCCATCTTTCGGTTGTATACTCTTCGCACTCGAATTTTCGGCTGTGTTCCCGCTCAATCCGCAATCCTCATGTATGTTATATACACTCCGGTTGCTCATTTTTGCGGCGCCTTGCCGAAAACCCGATTGCTGTGAGTATAGTCCCGAATGGCGATGGCGTCCCTGAAAGAGAGCGCATCGCACTTGGGCATTTTTGTCTTTTAAAGAAAAATACCAATGTCCTGAACTAGGACAAGCAAAATTAGAAATTTCTCCTTCTATCCAAAGCGGTAAAAAGGCATCTTCTAATAAGTTTTGTACCATTTGATTGAGCTCAGAGATACTATAGATTATGTCATCTGAGCTCAATACTGATTTTTTTCTTTCTGATAAATGAATTGTCATTATTATTTCCTAGATTGCCGCGCGCCAGCGGCGCTCGCAATGACATTCGAATTCATATTAATTAACCACTTGCCGTTTCACTTCTATCACATTGGGTATCTGTTTAATACGGTCTAAGACTTTACTGAGCGAGGTTAAACTGGGGATCTCGATTGTTAATTTCATAAAGGCTTTAGGTTCTATTTTATTACTTGATAATGTCAACGCAATCAAATTAATTTTTTCGTTTGCAATAAGTGTCGAAACATCACGTACGAGTCCAGGGCGATCATAGGCTTCTACACAGAGGTCCACCGGGTAGACTTGGCTAATTTCTTTACCCCAATCGGCATTCACTAAACGATCCTGCTTATCCGATTCAAGGTTTAATAAATGTGTGCAGTCATCGCGGTGTAAAACAATGCCACGACCTTGAGTAATGAATCCGCGGATAGGATCACCATGCACGGGTTTACAACAGCCTGCTGTTTGAGTCAAAAGATCAGTAACGCCGGCAATTGTGATGCCTTCAGGTAAGGTGCTACGTGGTTTCCCTAGCAAAATTTCTGGTTCAATTAGCATTCTGGCTTCGGATAGATGTTCTTTGGTTTGTATAGCATTCAAAAGTTGTGTAATGCGTAGATCACCACTGCCTAATGCCGCTAATAATTCTTTTTTAGTTTTGAAATGAAGCTTATGTGCTAATTGTTCTTGATCGACGGCGACTAGTCCAAGGCGTTGGCATTCTTTATCTAATAAAGTTTGTCCATCAGTAATATGCTGATCGTAATCTTGGCTTTTAAACCAATGGTGTGCTTTCGCTTTTGCACGCGCTGTAAATAGATAGCCGAGATTAGGGTTTAACCAATCTCGGCTTGGAGAACCTTGTTTTGTTGTCAGGATTTCAACTTGTTCACTGGTTTTTAATTGATAAGTCAGAGGGACGATTGCGCCATTAATTTTTGCTCCACGGCAACGATGTCCAATTTCGCTATGAATATGATAGGCAAAATCGAGCGGTGTTGACCCCTTGGGTAGATCGACAATATCGCCATTCGGTGTAAAGACATAGATTCTGTCATCTAAAATAGTAGTAAGCCCCGGTACGGTTGCTTTGCCTTGCTTGACTAATTCTTTTTGCCATTCGAGTACTTGTCGTAACCAGGCTATTTTAGTTTGATAACCGATTTTTTGTTGAGAGCTTTCTTTATATTGCCAATGTGCTGCCAAACCATGTTCTGATTCTTGGTGCATTTGATGCGTACGAATCTGTATCTCTAGTCTTTTTTGATGAGGGCCTAACACAGCGGTATGAATGGAGCGATAGCCATTCGATTTTGGGGTAGCGATATAATCATCAAACTGCCCATTAATCGGTGGCCATAGACCATGGATAATACTTAAGGCGTTATAACAATCTTTAACGGTATTGACTAAAATACGGATTGCATTTAAATCATATAGTTCTTCAAATTCTAATTTTTTCTGTTGCATTTTTCGGTAAATGCTATGGATATGTTTGACTCGACCATGTAATTGAAAGTTTTGTAAATGTGCATTTTCCAAGACCTTACGCAATCCTGCAATTAAGTCTTGGACATAGGCTTCTCTATCGACTAAACGTTCCTGTAATAAGCGAGCTATTTTTCCATAAACTTCGGGTTCTAAATAATGTAAAGCAAGATCTTCAAGTTCCCACTGTAATTGGCCTACGCCCAAACGGTTAGCCAGAGGTGCATAAATGTCCAGTGTTTCTCTGGCATAAGATTGCCTTGCTTCTTCTTCTAGATTATCGAGTGTACGTATAGTGGCTAGGCGTTCGGCTAATTTAATTAAAACAACACGCATATCTTTTACCATCGCAAGTAACATTTTGCGCGTGTTTTCTAGTTGGGTTTGGTAAACAGGTGTAGCGGTACTGGAAATACGGATGGCATCCATTTGTGTTACGCCTTCGATGAGCTTAGTAACCGGTAGACCTAAATGTTCGTCAATGGTTTCTAGGCAGAGCTCGGCATAATTGGCGCCACTATAGATTAAAGCAGCGGCTATGGTTTCTTTATCAAGGTGCAAGTCCAAAAGAATTTCTGCCATGGTCAATCCTTGTTGCAAACAAGAGACATTGGTAGGCGTTACTTTTGTTTCACCAACAATTTGACTTAAAATGCAGGCTTGACGGATGAGCTTAAAATCTTCTGGATTACGTTGCATCGCGGCATGATGTAACCAGGCTTCTAAATTGATACTGCTGTCTTCGTTTAAGTAAAGAGAATTTTTTATTTTAACCATAATGATTATTCCTTATTTTTAACGATTATTTATGGTTTATACGGCAGTTCTGGCTAAGAACTCACAAATTCGATTTTCAAGCAAACGGTATCCTCCTTGATTGTTTTTGCCAGGAATAGGATCATTCACTAAGATAGAAAAAGCTAAAATTTGATTATTTGAAGTTCGGACATAACCGGCTAGGCTACTAATACCGTGCATACTGCCTGTTTTTGCATGGATTCTACCTAATACAGGGCCGCCTAAGCGGTGTTTTAGTGTTCCATCTCGGCCCGAGCTTGGTAATGATTCAAAAAGTAAAGCACTGTCCGGTAGTTTTTTATAGGCAAAGTTAAGTAACTTAACAAAGGCATTGGGTGTAACGATATTATCTCTGGATAAACCAGAGCCGTCGATTAGAACAACATGCCTAAAATCAATATCTGTTTTACTGGCAAGAATGGCTTGAATGGCACTGCGTCCTGTTTTCCAGCTTCCTTGTGCAGAAAAATATTTTTCGCCTAATTTTTTTAATAAGCTATCTGCAATTAAATTATCAGATTTTTTTAGCATATTTTTTATTAAAAATGCCAATTCAGGCGAGCTATTTTCGGCTAAGGTTTTAGCCATCGGCGGCGTTTTGCCATAAATGAGATTAGTATATTGAATAGAATATTTTTTTAGTAATCCTGCCACAATATCATAGGTCGCGAGATTTGGATTTTGCAACGCAACCGCAAAAGATAAAGGCCCCATCTTTGGGGATAAATAACCCCTTAACGTGTAGTGATTATTTTCGTGTGCCTCTGTAGGTTTTAAAGCTAATGAGTAGCTAGGTCGTCTTAAACGTTTTGTAACGGCTTGATTGTCGATGACAATGCCAAGGTTACTATTACTTTTTACGACAGTAGGGTGAGGTAACTTGTTCGGTTTTACACTCACGCTAAAGCAATTACGATTAATAATGGTTGCCGTAACAGGTGCGGCGTAACAAAATACCTTATCATCAATAACACGTCCGGGCGGCCAGGTGCTCCGATCGCTAGCCGTATCATCAATAACGATATTTCCTTGTACTTTTGTAATTTTTTGATCGCCCAAACTATCCAACATGTCTTTAAGATCTTCTAATGTTAGATAAGGGTCGCCGCTAAATTTAATATAAAGATTGCCTGTTAAAACACCATCGATGACTTTGGCTGCGGGATTGGTTAGAAAGCGAGTTTTAAATTGATAATACGGACCTAAATAATCCAGAGCAGCAATGCCGGTAAATAATTTTAAGGTGCTAGCAGGAACAAAGCCATGATTGGCATGGTATTGATATAATACCCTTCCGGTGCTGAGCGACTGAACAGAAACTCCGACCTGGAAGCCTTTGAAACGACTGATAATACTGTTCAAATTTGCTTGAAGGCTGGGCGAATTTGCTTGGTAGCCATTTTCATCATACATGGCAAAACTTTGTGTAGCGGGTGCTAAAAGACTAAGCAATAGAAAGATTGGCCATAAAACAACCCGGCGTATTTTCTGACAGAACAGTTTTAGTCTATTCATACTACCTATCTAGTAAATAAACAAATCGTTTCACTATGTTGTGTGTGCGGAAACATATCCATAACGCCCGCTTGTTCTAGGGTATAGCTTTGTTTTATTAATTCGCCAGCGTCACGCGCAAGGCTTGCTGAATTACAGGATACGTACACAATACGTTCTATTGGCCAAGATGCAATTTGCTGGATAATCTCAAGAGCGCCAGAACGAGGTGGATCTAATAATAGCTTATTAAAGCGCTGTTGTGACCAGCTTTGTTTGCTGATGGGGTTTGATAGATCGGCGGTATGAAACTGGACGTTGGAAATCGTATTATGCATGGCATTTTCTCTGGCACGCGCTACAAGTTCTGGAGACCCTTCTATACCGATGACAGATTGGCACTGTGTCGCAAGAGCTAAGCTAAAATTACCTAATCCACAAAACAAATCCAATATCCGATCGCTGAAATTGGGTGCGAGCAATTCTATAGCGCGGTTTATCATGGATTGATTGATAGTCGCATTGATTTGAATAAAATCGTGAGGTTCAAAGAGCAACTCCAGTGGTTTGCTTGGCTGATCTAAGTGATTTTGGTTTTATTTCGGGCCAGATACAGTGCATTGTACTTTCATTGCCCGGTTGTAAATAAAGCTGCAGCTGATATTCCTTAGCAAAAGCCTTGAGTTTTGTGCGATCTTCGCTATCCAAGGGGGTTAAGTGTCTAAAAACCAATGCCAAATCCTCATCGCCTAATGAGGCTTCGATTTGTGGGATAGTCTGATAGGCTTTCAATGTACTAATAAGTTGCTGTAACGGTGATATGAGCTGCGCTATTCTAGGTGCTAGAGTTTCACAGCTTTTTAATTGAGCCAAGTAGCGTCCATTTTTTTCTCGAAAACCAACCAGGACCGCTTGTTTTTTGGCAACGTACTTGACACCTAAGCGTGCGCGGCGTCGGTAGCCCCAACTTGGGCCCTTGAGTGGCGGTAACAAGATATTAGGCTGTGTTCCTGCGATATGCGCCAGTTGCTCTAATAGGGTTTTTTCTTTATGTTTTAATTGCGCATCCGTATTTAGATGTTGCAGGCTACATCCGCCACAGATGCCATAGTGGATGCATTTTGGCGTTACACGATCTGGAGAGCGTTTTAAAATCGCAGTGGTTCTTGCCTCGTCATATTGACGGTGTTTTTTAGTGATTTCAACTAACACACTTTCGCCGGGTAAGGCATCTTGTACAAAGCTTGTTTTTCCATTGATGTGAGCAATGCCACGGCCTTCATGAGAAAGCCCTATAATAGAAACAGGTATAGTTTTCGTATTTGAATTTTCGGCGGCGTTATTTATTTTTTCCATGTTTTTACAAATTCTTCAAAGTGAGGTTTTTTTTCTTGGATAATGCATTCTCGTGCAGTGTCACATTCTTTTCGGTAGGCTTCAGGGGTTAATTTCCCACGTATTAGTTCAAATCGAAGATAAATTAAATAGGTATTGAGCACGTCAGTTTCACAGTAATCTCGAATCGCCTGACGTTTTCCCTCTAAAAAGTAGTCCCATACTTGGGATCCATCCATACCTAGCTTGCCAGGCAAGCCTAACATAAGTGCAATTTCTGTGAGTGGAGCATTTGAACGGCTTTGGTAGCCAGCTAATATATCCATCAAATCACTGTGGCGATAGTGATAGCGGCTAAGGTAGTTATTCCAACGAAAACTCGCATCCCCATCATCGCCATGATTCCAATAACTAGGGCTACTAATGCCGTGTAATAGCGCACGGTAATGTAAAACAGGGAGATCAAATCCACTACCATTCCAAGAAACAAGTATAGGTAGATATTTTTCGAGGCATTTGAAAAAGGATTCGATAAGGTGTTCTTCACTGGAGTTTACATCGCCAAAAGAGGCAATTTTGAATTGATCTCTACTGCGTAAGACGCCTGAAATAGCCACAATACGCTGTAGGTGATGGGGCAGGAAGGTCGAGGTAGAGCCGGTTTTTTCCTGGCGTTTTTTTACCATAGTCTCAGCAACTTCTTTGTCGCTTGCACTTTCCAGCTGATAAAGAAGGCGGCCGCTGTTTGTATCAGGGACCGTTTCAATATCAAAAACAAAAATGTTCATAGGGCAATAATAGTTTAAAGATAAGCGATGGGTTTTACTCAGGAGTATATCAAGGGTTCTTGTTTTTATAGTAGAATTCTTTAGAAGCTGGGCCTATTACTTGGAAAAATCAGTTAGCTTGCCTAGGGAACGATTTTTTAGGAATAAAAACATATTTTTAGCGGTTTGGCTAGTTTCTGCCGAATACTGAAGGCATACTACGCACATTGTGCTTGAAGGTGCGAAACAGCATAGAAATTTATTTTGAGATAAAAATAGCATCATGAGAATTATTTTATTAGGTAGTCCTGGCGCAGGGAAAGGTACACAGGCAAAATTTATCACCGACCATTATCATATTCCGCAAATTTCTACCGGCGATATGCTACGCACGGCTGTCAATCAAGGAACAGCGGTGGGTTTGCAGGCGAAGGCTATGATGGATGCGGGTCAGCTAGTGCCAGATGCGGTTATTATTGCGCTGGTTGAAGATCGAATTAGTAACGCGGATTGTAAAAATGGTTTTTTATTCGACGGTTTTCCCCGTACCTTACCCCAAGCTGAAGCGATCCGGAAAAATCATATTCTTATCGATTTTGTGATTGAAATTGCTGTTGATGACGAGGAAATTGTTAAACGTTTAAGTGGTCGCCGTATTCATCCAGGCTCGGGACGTATTTATCACCTTATCTATAACCCGCCTCGTATTCCCAATAAAGATGATGTGACAGGAGAGGATTTGATTCAGCGAGAAGATGATTGTGAAGAAACCGTTCGGGAGCGTTTGCAGGTCTATCGTAGGCAGACAAAACCATTAATAGATTATTATCAGGATTGGCAACGTCGCGGTGATGAGGGAGCGCCTCATTTTATACAAGTGAATGGTCAGGCAGAGGTATTGGAAGTGCGTGATCGAATACTTGCTGAGCTCAGTAAATCAGCGTCTTAATCCTTTTTTTCGCTTAAGTGCTTCAAACAATGGTTTAAATCAGGAGGCAGTTCTGCTTTTAATTGAAAACGTTGTTCTATTGAAGGAAGATAAAATTCGAGTTCACTGGCATGCAGAAATAATCGTTTGCAACCTAATTCACGCATTTTTTTATTAGCTGATTTATCACCGTATTTTTCATCGCCAATAATAGGGTGTTTGGCATATTGAGCATGCACGCGGATTTGATGCGTGCGACCCGTAATCGGCATGGCTTCTATAAGTGTTGTATCAGCAAAAGATTGAATAGGATGGAATTCAGTTAAACAGTTTTTTCCGGACTCATGGACACGGACGATACGTTCTCCAGATTGTAATTGATTTTTATGGAGAGGAACATCAATCTTTTTTAAAGACGAGGGCCAATGGCCGGCCACTAACGCCAGGTAGGTTTTTTTGATGTCACCCCCGGTTCTCAGTAATTCATGCAATTCTTTCAAGATACTGCTTTTTTTCGCAATCAATAAACAACCTGAAGTATCACGATCCAAACGATGAACTAATTCTAAAAATTTTTGCTGTGGTCGTAAGGCGCGTAATGTTTCAATGACACCGAGCTGTATTCCACTGCCGCCATGAACGGCTATTCCAGACGGCTTATTAATTGCCAGAAAGTTTTTGTCTTCAAAAATAATGGATTTTTCAAATAAGGCGATTAATTTTTCGTTGGGAGAAATTTTGGCATTGGGGGTTGCAAGACGCAAGGGCGGGATGCGTATCACATCATCTATTTCTAAGCGATAGTCGGGCTTTACGCGTTTTTTATTAACACGCACTTCGCCTTTCCGTATAATCCGGTAAAGGCGACTTTTAGGTAACCCTTTGAGTCTAGAGAGTAAATAGTTGTCTAGGCGCTGACCAACCTGGTCTGCTGCCACAGTTAAGTGTTGAATAGTTTGCACAATGTCGTTAATCTAACATAAAAATTGCATATCTATCTAATTATTTTGATGAAATATTAAGAATAAATAGGCTAATTATCAGCTCTCTGCGGTATAATCACAGGCGTTTTTAAATAATTAAGTGCTTTAGATAGCTACGTATTAATTTATACTCACCAACCATTGGATTTTTGGCAAGGTGCCGCGAAAATGCAGCAAACGATTCAAGGGCTAAGAGTATATAACTATGAGGCCATTATGACCCAAGCTACAACATTGACTATCAAAAATTTGTCTCCCATTGAATTACCAGTTTATAAGGGTACATTAGGGCCAGATGTTATTGATGTAACACAGTTAGCAAAAAGTAACGTATTTTCATATGACCCCGGGTTTTTATCGACGGCGGCATGTAGATCAAAGATCACTTTCATCGATGGAGAGAAAGGTCAGCTACTTTACCGAGGCTACCCTATCGCACAACTGGCAGAAAAGTCTGATTTTATTGAAATTGCTTATTTACTACTTCATGGCGAATTGCCAAGTGCATCAGAAAAAGAAGAGTTTAATAAGCACATTAATAATCATACGATGGTGCATGAACAACTACGCCATTTCTTTAATGGATTTCGTAGAGACGCCCATCCCATGGCTATTATGGTCGGCGTGGTAGGCGCTTTATCTGCGTTTTATCATGAGTCCTTAGATATTAACAATGAAGAACACCGAAAATTAGCAGCTTTACGTTTGATTGCTAAAATGCCCACCTTGGCGGCTATGTGTTACAAGTATTCTACGGGTTTACCTTTTATGTATCCCGCTAACGATTTAAGCTACGCTGAAAATTTCTTGCATATGATGTTTGGTGTACCGACAGAAAATAAATGTCCTAATCCTGTTTTAGCTCGAGCGTTAGATAGAATTTTTATTTTGCATGCCGATCATGAACAAAATGCTTCGACATCCACAGTGAGAATGGCGGGTTCAACCGGTGCTAATCCGTACGCTTGTATTTCTGCAGGGATTGCTGCGCTATGGGGGCCTGCCCACGGTGGTGCTAATGAAGCGTGTTTAACTATGCTACATGAAATAGGCGATATCACGCATATCAAAAAGTATATACAAAAAGCCAAAGATCCAAACGATTCATTTCGTTTAATGGGTTTTGGGCATCGTGTCTATAAAAATTATGATCCTAGGGCTAAGGTTATGCGAGAAACCTGCCACGAAGTATTAGAAGAAACAGGCCAAAGAGAAGCGCCTTTGTTTAAGCTTGCTCTAGCTTTAGAAAAAATTGCTTTAGAAGACCCTTACTTTATTGAGAAGAAGCTCTATCCTAATGTTGATTTCTATTCAGGTATCACATTAAGTGCATTAGGTATCCCAACGAATATGTTTACGGTTATTTTTGCCTTGGCACGTACGGTGGGCTGGGTTTCACATTGGGAAGAAATGATAGCCGATCCTAAACGTCGTATTGCAAGACCACGACAATTGTATTGTGGAGAAATGCAACGCGATTTTATTTCTCTTGAAAATAGAAAATAAATCCCCATAAATAGGATCATATACTCATTAATTAATGTTAATGCGTTAAACTACTGAGGATTTGTAAATTAAAGTCGTTTAATTTACTCAGCGTTCCGAGTATTTTGCAATTAGCCTATTGCTGAACTTCATTTAAAGTATATATAATATTGCGCATTAAAGTAGAGAGTTATATTCTTAGCTTTAAAATGGAGTGTAAAACCCGGATAATTACTTTTAATTTACAGGAGGACGCTAATTTCTTTCTATTAACTTAAACAAAAGGAAATTAAAATTATGGTAACTTTAACACAAATAAAAAAGAAACGAGGTAGACCACCTCTCAGCGCAGCTAAAAAAATGCAGCGTAATAAAGCAGCTCAGAATGCCCGTGCAATCCATAAAGCTTTACGTACTAAAATTGCGTTGTTAAAAGCAGATTTTAAAGAGAAGCTAAAGGTTGCATCACAAGAAGCTTATCAAAAAGCGCTAGAAAAGGTTGTCAAAATAGAGCGTAAAAAGATGGAAGCTAACTATAAGGCACTAGCCCTTGCCAAGGCTAAGTTTGGGAAAAAGCTTTCCAAAGCCTCGCAGCGAATGATAATGGCAGGTCGACGTGCTAAAACAGCTAATAAACGCTCTGGTATGAGAAAACGTGGCAGGCCAAGAAAAATGTCCTAAATGGTAGTAGGGTCAGGTATTCTGAAAAAACTGTGTCGCATCAATTAAAATAAATAGATCCAAAATACTTAAGCAGGGAAAAGAAAATGATTTTTTGTTCCCTTTTTTGTATTTCACACACCTTATGAATATTCTCCAAAAATTACAGTTCAATCGACTGCAAAAAAGACTTCATAAATTACATAAGCTTTATGAATCAGAAGGGTCAGATAGTCGACTTAAGGCATTAATTCAGGCCTTTTATGCGATGGCTGAATTCTATGAAAAATGCCGCTTTGATAAAGACTTACCTTATGCAGAATTCCATGCCTTAGAGTGTTATCGGGTCATTGCTAGTTTTGGGGATTCCAGGGCACAATATTTGCTTGCTGAGTGTTTATTGAATTATGGGAAATTTTGGGAGGGTATCGCTCGGAACCCACTCTATAAGACGAATAAGCCTAAAGCCTATGCTCAGTCTTTTTTTGAGGAATCCAGGGTCTATTTACAAGCGGCTGACGAACAGGGCTATCCTTTAGCACGTCGTTTATTAGGAATGGCTTATATCCATGGCTGGGGAAGTAAACCTAACCTGGAAAAAGGCTATCAGCTTGTTTTAGAAAGTATTGATTTAGAGCAGGCTTGGGCTAAAGCCACTCAGATTTTCGATATGCTCAAATTAAATTCCCCCGAGTTTTTTTCTGCTTTAAGGGCTTACAAAGGGTAAAATGTAAGCCTTTTACGCGGGTTTGTGGGACAAAAACGTTCATTTTTTGTGCGAATTGTGCTATAGTGGCTATTCCTTTGCTTAATAGCGGGGAGGAGGTTGTTATAGTGATATCAAAGAAAATAACGAGTTTGTTACTCCTAGCCAGTGGTCTTTTTACGATGGCTGTAAGCGCTAGCCCTACAAACGACTTAAACGTCCAGAATGAGATAAATCAGTTTCGTAGTAAAGCCCCAGGACTTAGTCCTAAAGCTTTGCAGGTTGGTTTAGAGGCTTACTCCAAAGCAAGACAACAAGGTTTAGATAAACAACGAGTCTTAACTATTGTCGATTTTACGAAGCCTTCAACGGCTCGAAGACTTTGGGTATTAGACTTAAACAAGCACACGGTCCTTTTCAACGATTACGTTGCTCATGGACAAAATAGTGGTGCTAACTATGCGAATAACTTCTCTGATAATCCAGGAAGTTTAGCGTCAAGTTTAGGTGTGTTTTTAACCGAGTCGACCTATGGTGGTAAACACGGTTATTCATTACGAGTAAAAGGATTAGATAAAGGATTTAACGATAAAGCGGAATCTCGCGATATCGTCTTCCATAGAGCTGATTATGCGACAGCACAATTTGCTCAAGCGCATGGTCGCTTAGGAAGAAGTTGGGGTTGTTTCGCGGTAATTCCAGCGATTGCCGATTCATTAATCCATACGATTAAGGACGGTACGCTTGTAGTTGCTTACTATCCTGACCCATCGTGGTTATCAAAATCTCAGTTTCTTTCATAAACGTTTGAGATAACGTAGAGCAGCCTTAGGGCTGCTTTTTTTTTGTGAAAAAATGGCTTTTGGTGGCAGTAAAAAAAACCACCGTCATGGCGAGCGAACGCAGTGAGCGTGGCCATCCAGCAAGTTAAATTTTTTTAGTTACCTGTTTCTGGATTGCCGCGCGCTGATCGCGCTCGCAATGACAGCTTCTCGCATAATTTTAGTGAAATTGATATTTAAAGTAATATTTTTTTTAATAATGATTCATAAATTAAAGCTAATTTTTCTAAATCAGCGATCGAAACACATTCATTAATTTGATGAATACTTCGGTTACAAGGTCCAAATTCCACGACCTCAGTTCCTCCAGCAGCAATAAAGCGCGCATCTGAAATACCGCCCGTTGTAGAAATAGAAGGTGAATGTCCTGTTATTTCTTTTATGCTGGAAATCGCTGCCATGCGTAATTTACCTTCAGTGCTGAGGAAAGGTTTACCACCATGTTGCCAATTCAGCTGATAATCTAATTTATGTTTGTCTAAACAACGGATTAACATGGCTTGTAATTTTTCAGCGCTGGTAACCGGTGAGTAACGGAAATTGAATTTAACGTCTAAATTATCTGGAATGACGTTTTCTGCACCCGTACCGGCGTTGATATTTGAGAGTTGAAAACTGGTTGTTTGGAAATCTGGATTAATCGGATTGTCATCCCAGGCGGTGTTGAGTAATTCAACCAGGGCAGAGGAAAAGAGATGAATAGGATTTTTAGTTAATTGTGGATAGGCAATATGACCTTGTTTTCCTTGTATGATTAAGTGACCTGATAGTGAGCCACGTCTACCTATTTTTAAAGTATCGCCTAATTTTTCTTCGCAAGTAGGTTCTCCGACTAAGCAATAATCAATTTTTTCCTTTCTATTTTTTAAGGTTTCAATGACTTTTGCGGTGCCGTTAATACTAGGACCTTCTTCATCACTGGTAATTAACCAAGCGATAGAACCGAGGTGGTTAGGATGTTGTGAAATAAACTTTTTGCAAGCGATTAACATGGCGGCGAGACTGCCTTTCATATCCGCGCTGCCACGGCCATAAAGAAGGCCATTACGAATATTAGATTCAAAAGGTGGTGTATCCCATTTCTCTAGCGGGCCAGGCGGCACAACGTCTGTATGCCCTGCAAAAACAAATAAAGGTGCTTTTGTGCCACGTCTAGCCCAGAAATTATTGACATCTACAAACGGTAAGTGTTCAATTCGGAAATCTAAATGCTGTAAAGGTTCAGTTAAGAGAGTTTGACAACCTGCATCTTTAGGTGTTACAGAAGGGCATGCAATAAGTTGCTGTGTGAGTTCAATAAGCGATAACATAAATCAGGTCCTATGATTTTTCTGGGTAATTGTACGTTAAAGCGAAGACCCGAGGAAATAATAGAATGTTACATAAAACTAGGTTTTTAAAATAAATGGGTAAAATCCAAAAAACTATTGTTATTGCGATAGTGCCTCATGATTCCCTATTTTGTTTAAAACAAGCACCCGAGTGCGAAGCTTATAAACGTCGTGTATACTCGGTAGCGATTTAGGTGGATGGAAAGAAACGTTGAATGACTAGCGCCTTTGTGTTTATTTATTTTGTTGTCTTTTTAGCGTTTGTATTTGATTTTATCAATGGGTTTCATGATGCTGCCAATTCGGTTGCCATCATGGTGGCAACAAAGGTTTTAAAACCGTTTACGGCCGTTCTATGGGCTGCTTTCTTTAATTTTATTGCTTTCTTATTTTTTCACCTCAATGTGGCAACAACCATTGGTTCAGGATTAATTGAGCCACATATTGTGACGCCTTACCTTATTCTTGCAGCGCTTGTCGGCGCTATTATTTGGAACCTGTTGACCTGGTATTTTGGTTTACCCTCCAGCTCATCGCATGGGTTAATAGGGGGATTAGTAGGTGCGGCGCTTGTTGGAGGTGGTTGGGGTGTTTTGAATTGGCATGGTTTACTTCCCGTCTTAATTGCTATTGTTTTATCACCGGTATTAGGTTTATTCATCAGTTGGCTACTGATAAAAACTTCTAATTTTTTATTAGAAGATGTGAATTCTATTAAAGCAGAACGATGGGCTAAGCGTGCTCAATTCATTGCAGCGGCTTTATTAAGCTTAGGTCACGGTGGTAATGACGCCCAAAAAACCATGGGTATTATTGCGGTCTTGTTATTTTCAGCAGGACTTTTGAATGGCCACTTCTATATCCCATTTTGGGTTGTTATTTCTTGTAACTTTGTGATGGGATTAGGAACGCTCATGGGCGGATGGCGTATCATTCACACCATGGGTAGCAAGCTGACGCAATTAACTCCATTGAGTGGCGCTTGCGCGGCGTCAGGTGCGGCATTAACACTGTTTGCGGCAACAGATATGGGTATTCCTGTTTCTACAACACATACCGTAACAGGTTCTATTCTCGGCGCAGGCACCAGTAATGGATGGTTAAATACACATTGGCCAACGGTACGCCGTATTGTTTGGGCATGGGTACTCACTATTCCTGCCGCAGGATTTGTTGCTGCCGCGGTTATGGCGCTCGAAATATTCTTTCATTTAGGCATTCATTAAAACTTTTTCTTTGTAATAATAGAAACACGTCATGGCGAGGCCGGAACGAGTAGTGAAGGCCGTGGCCATCCAGGAAAAAGTTAAGTAATGTTACTGGATTGCCACGCGCTTCGCGCTCGCAATGACAGCCTATTACGTCTATTTACATTAATGCATAACTTGGTTAAAGTTTTAAAGAATAATAATGATTAAAAAAGTTTATGACCCGATGGACGTTAGGGTTTCTAATTGCTGTAATAGGAATTACACATCTTTCCTCTTTGCCTTCACTGCAACGGGTTGGCTGTATTGTTGCAATCAGTAGCTTTTTACTTATTTTCTTCCGCCGTCGCATTGTTTTTTTATTCCCGTTGTTGATTGCTTTCCTGGTAGGACTGTTGTGGGTGTTGATAGTTGCACAGCATAGAATGCAGCATTATTTACCGTCAGCACTGGAGGGAAAAACCCTGTTGGTAACAGGGACGATAATTTCTATTCCTGAATATCACGTTCATCAACTTCGTTTTGATTTCCTTATTCAAGAAATAGCAACCAAATTTCCTATCAATTATCCCTTACGGGTTCGCTTAAGTGGCTATCGCTATAGTCATTCCTATCATCCTCCGCAATTAAAGAAGGGTGAGGTGTGGCAATTTGCTATTCGTTTAAAACGACCACGTGCATTTTGGAATCCGGGTAGTTTTGATTATCAAGCGGCATTATTTCAACAGAATATCCAGGCTACAGGTTATATTTTAGATAAATTTCATCCTCGCTTAATCCAATCGGCAAGGTTTTATTATGGTATTGATCATTTAAGAGAAAAGTTAACCCGGAATATAAAAAAATCTTTAAACGATTATCCTTTGCTAGGGCTAATTAGCGCATTAACAACAGGGGTTCGCTATGATATTACTGATGCGCAATGGAATGTGATGCGTGGAACCGGTACTAATCATTTATTTGCTATTTCAGGACTGCATCTCGCTTTTATCGCGGGCATTATTTATTTTATAACACGTTTTGTTTACTGCCGTATTCCTTATGCAACGCTTTTTATGCCTGCTTCTCAAGTAGCAGCTGGATTAACGGGCGTGTTTGCTGTGTTTTATAGTATCTTGGCTGGATTTGCTTTACCCATTCAAAGAGCTTTATTGATGCTGCTTGTATTTTTAGCAGCAAATTTATCTAGACGAAATCTTCCTTCAGGTTATGCTTTTAATTATGCATTATTGATTATTTTGGTGTGCTCGCCTTTTTCAGTTTTATCAGCTAGTTTTTGGCTTTCTTTTATGGCGGTGGCTTTTATTTTTTATGCGGCATTAGGTCGCGTTCAGTCAACAAAGGGTTGGCGTTCTTGGGTAAGGACACAATATAGTGTTGGAATTGGTTTGATTCCTTTATCAGCCTTATTTTTTCAGCAAATCTCTTGGTTAAGTTTTATTGCCAATGCGATAGCTATTCCATCGGTCGGTTTTATCATCTTGCCCATGGCACTTTTGGGAGGATTCTTAACACTATTAATTCCTTCCTGGGGAAATAATTTGTTAATTTTAGCAGAAAGATTGCTTGAATGTTTGTGGCAACTGCTGACGTATTTTTCAACCTTAGAATGGACACAATCCACTACTTTTATAGTAACTCCTTGGATATTGACGGCAAGTTTACTAGGCGTATTACTGCTCTTAGCGCCAAAAGGATTTCCAGGACGTTTTTTGAGTGTGGTTTATTTATTACCTTTATTTTACTGGAGACCTGAGGGGCCAAAGCAGGGTGAGATTTGGCTTAATCTTCTCGATGTAGGGCAAGGGTTGGCGACGGTAGTACAAACCCAGCATCACATTTTAGTTTATGATACGGGGCCAAATCGATCGTTTGATGCGGGACGTGCGGTGCTTATTCCCTTTTTACAGAACAGTGGTATTCACCAGCTTGATATGTTGATGGTGAGCCATGGTGATAATGATCATATAGGGGGCGCAAGAAGCTTATTAAAACAAATGCCAGTCGCTCAGATAATCAGTAGTGTTCCGCAAAAATTTTTGCCGGAACGCGCTAAATTTTGTGAGGAAAATACTCGTTGGCAATGGGATCAAGTTGATTTTGCCGTATTATACCCTTCTGCCAATACAGCTTATTTGGGGAATAATAGTTCTTGTGTATTGAAGATAAGTAATACTAAAAATAGTATTTTATTAACGGGTGATATTGAAAAAGAGACAGAAGATTATTTGGTTCATCATGCAAGCGATCAATTATCCAGTACTATTTTAGTGGTTCCACATCATGGTAGTAAAACCTCGTCTAGCATTGAATTTTTAAATAAAGTTAAGCCGAAAATAGCATTGTTTGCGACTGGTTATCGTAACCAATTTAAATTTCCTCATGATATTGTGTTACAGCGTTATCAGCGTCTAGGATCAATAACTTATGATACGGCTTTGGATGGAATGGTAATGCTAAAATTAAACCCAAATTCTAATGTTATACCGATAGAGAGTTACCACCAGAAGGATCAGCATTTTTGGCAAAATTAAGTGAGTTAAACTTTTTATTTTAATACTTATTAAAATAAAAAGGGCCGTAAAACGGCCCAAGGGGGTATATCTGTGTTGGTGGGTGACATCCCTGTAGCATCCTTGCTAACACCCTATAAACTAGAGCGTGGATATCCTATCCGATCCAGTGCTTTGCTAATTAGTTATTCAAGAATAATTACACTACTATTGAAAGACTAAATTCTTGATCCATCAAGACCATCAGCAACACACAAGACATAGATTAACAAATTTATTATTTATTACAATGGCTGTTTGATGGCTTCCGTTATCGCTTACACAAGTTTGCGCTAATACTTACACGGCATGTGTAGCGATAAAATACGGAATGACATTTTTTAGTTATTGCTTAAATTAATTGTGCTTTAAAGTTTAGAATATTTTTAAACAGTATTGCACGTAAAATAATTTTGTATTTGCAGTGAAATGATTGGTTTTTAGCGTACTTCATGATTTAACAGCCATTGTTTTATCGCGATTTTTTTCCGGTGCGATCACCACTAAAACCACCGAGTCCGTGTTGAGAAAGTACACGGTGACAAGGAATGAATAAGGGTAATGGGTTTGTGCGGCAAGCTTGACCAATAGCCCTTGCGCCGGTTTTTAATTTTTGGGCTAATTCACCATAGGTAATGGTTGTACCCATAGGAAGGGTACTTAAAGCACTCCATACACGTTTTTGGAAATCCGTTCCAGCCATTTGATAAGGAATAGTAAATTTAAAAGATGGATCTTTAAAATAACTGTTTAACTCATAAACAATTTGCTGAATAAATATGGTTTTGGGAGAACGTAAAGGAATCTCCTCTGTGAGGAATTCAATGCGTGTAAGATATTCTCCGGCGGAGATTCTTATTTTTCCAAAGGGTGTGTTAACAATGGCAATATGAAAAGAGTCGTTTTTAGACAAGGCCTGGTGATCTTTAAATTCAAGGGTGAAGAGTATAAACCGCTACCCTGGATTTTTCTAGGGCAGCGGTTTAGCTATTGGAATATTTATTCCGCGGTAGGAGGGGTATCGACGTTTTCTACAGCTACAGGAGCTTGTTGTTTAACGCCTTCTAATTTCTCTTTAATACGAGCGGCTTTACCACGAAGACTTCTTAAGTGGTAGAGTTTTGCTTTGCGAACGTCACCGCGACGCTTTATTTCTATCCCAGCTATTAAAGGGCTATAAAGTGCGAAAACACGTTCTACACCTTCACCGTGAGAAATCTTTCTGACGGTAAAAGACGAATTAAATTCACGATTACGGCGTGCGATAACGACGCCTTCAAAGGCCTGTAATCGCTCACGATTACCTTCTTTTACTTTGACCTTTACGATTACAGTGTCACCGGCCCGAAACTCGGGAAAGTTTTGTGCTGTCATTTGTTCTTGTTCAATTGCTTGTATGAGGTTACTCATCTCACTAACTCCAATCTTATTCGCTATGCTCACGGATGAATTCGGCCAATAATACCTGCTCTTGCGCGCTAAGTATATGCTTTTTTAGTAAATCAGGGCGTCTTTGCCAGGTTCGGCCTAGAGCCTGTTTCAAGCGCCAGCGTGAAATGGCTGCATGATCACCCTCAAGCAAAATGGCGGGCACCGCCAGGTTGTCTATTTCGGCTGGGCGGGTGTATTGGGGGTATTCTAACAGCGACTGGCTGAAAGAATCTTGCAAAGCGGATTCCGAGTCACCTAGTGCGCCTTCAAGTAGACGCACGATAGCGTCTATCAGGCACATAGCGGCGAGCTCACCGCCACTTAAAATAAAATCTCCTACAGACCATTCTTCATCGACTTCTTGGTCAATAAGGCGCTGATCAACCCCTTCATAGCGACCGGCTATTAAAATGAGGCTTTTACGTTGGCTTAATGTTTGGGCGGCTGCTTGGTCAAACGGTTTTCCCTGGGCTGATAGATAACAGACAGGGCCTTGATATCGTTGTTTTGCAGCGTGTATCGCTGCCTGCAATGGTTGAAATTTCATGACCATCCCAGGTCCGCCACCATAAGGTTTATCATCAACTGTTTTGTGTTTATCAGGGGTGAAATCTCTGGGATTTAAATAAGAAAGCTGGATAAGCCCTTGTTTTTGCGCACGGCCTGGAATGCTTGAGTCCAATGCCTTAAACATCTCCGGGAATAAACTAATAACTTGGATATCCATTAGAAGTCAGGATCCCAATCGACGAGCATTTTTTTCTGTTCTAGATCAATGGATTTGATTGTGTTATCGAGTAAAAAGGGAATGAGGTACCTTTTTTCACCTTGGACGACGAGGACATCATTGGAACCCGTCTCAAGGAGTTTTTGAACAATACCTAAATAAGTATTTTCGCAGGTATAGACCTCTAGGCCTTCTAGGTCAGCCCAATAGTATTCTTGAGGAGCAAGGGCAGAAAATTGCTTACGTTCAACATAGATTTTACGGTTAGTAAACAGGCGAGCTTCTTCAGGGGTTTGACAGTCGGCAAATTGTACGACCAGACGCTGGTCTTGCATTTGATGTTGTCGTATCTCAACAGCGCATGGTTCTTTTTCAGAGGCTGATAAGTGCCACGGTTGATAGAGAAGGATATTGCTTAGGGGTTCTGTATAGGAGTTTATTTTTATCCAGCCTTTAATACCATGAGGCTTGCCTACGGAACCCACGAGAACCCACTTCTTCTTTATCATAAATCGTCATTGCGAGTGTCAAAGACGCGCGGCAATCTATATTTAAGCCGCTGCTTCGGTTTTATCGGCGTCTTTGCTAGGCTTAACCGCTTTCGCCGCTTTTTTAATCAGATTTTTGACTTCTTGCGAAGGTTGAGCGCCTTGAGAGAGCCAGTATTTAACCCGCTCATCATTAAGTTCTAAAGGCACGTCATTACCTGCAGGCATAGGATTATAGTAGCCTAAGCGCTCAATATAGCGCCCATCACGTGGCTGACGGCTGTCTGTTGCAACGATATGGTAAAAAGGATGTTTTTTACTACCGCCTCGTGCTAAACGAATGGTGACCATGAAATAAGTCTTCCTCTCTTTATAAATATCTAAAAATCAATAGGGTTCAATTAGATTGAATCCGCCGATTCTACTCAAATTTTAACCATTTGGGAAGGGCTATCGAGGGTGCTGATTTTGTAGCCCTTGCAGGAGTTTACTCATGCTGCCGGGCTTAGAAAAACGCTTCATCATTTTCTGCATTTGATAAAATTGCTTCAATAGACGATTAACGTCTTGGATTTGGGTGCCGGAACCCGCCGCAATACGTCGCTTTCGTGATCCCTGGATGAGGTCAGGGAAGAGTCGTTCTTTTTTGGTCATAGAAAAGAGCATGGCTTTCATCTGTACCGTTAATTTTTCATTCAGCGAGTTTTTAGCGGAGGCGAGTAGAGCTGCATTCCCACCGGGGAGCTTATCTAAAAACTGTGACATTCCCCCCATTTTATCCATTTGTTGTAGCTGGCTTAGGAAGTCCTCTAAATCAAATTTTTTCCCTTTCTGAAGTTTTTGATTAAGCTTTTGCACAGACTTTTGATCGACATGCCGTTGTACTTCTTCAACCAATGAGAGCACGTCACCCATGCCTAGAATACGTGAGGCAATTCTATCTGGATAAAACGGTTCAAGGGCTGATATCTTTTCTCCAGCCCCTATAAATTTAATCGGTTTTCCTACCGTAAATTTTACAGATAAAGCGGCTCCTCCACGCGCGTCACCATCCAGCTTAGTCAGAACAATACCGGTTAGTGGGATGGTTTCATCGAAAGCTTTGGCAGTTTTTGCCGCTTCTTGTCCCATCATACTATCGAGAACGAATAAGGTTTCTATAGGCGCACTGACTTTATGTACCGTTCGAATCTCATCCATCATTGCGGCATCAATGTGTAATCGACCGGCGGTATCGATGATAACGACATCTATCCCTTTAATTCGTGCCGATTGAATAGCTGTTTGTGCAATGTGGCTAGGTGTTTGAGAGCTATCACTCGGATGAAAGCCAACATCGATGGATTGGGCTAGATTTTCAAGTTGTAAAATAGCGGCTGGGCGATGAATATCGGTACTGGTGACCAAAACTGATTTATTTTTTTGTTCTTTTAGCCAATAGGCTAGCTTGGCAGTAGTTGTTGTTTTTCCTGAGCCTTGTAGACCTGCCATTAGGATAACGGCGGGAGGGGTCGTAGAGAGATTTAGCTCAGAGACGCTTTCTCCCATTATTTGGGTGAGGGTATTGTTAACGATCTTTATAAATGCCTGGCCGGGCGTTAAGCTGGTCATTACTTCTTGCCCCAGTGCTTGTTGCCGCACTTGCTCAGTGATGGCTTTAACCGCCGGATAAGCGACGTCGGCTTCAATTAAGGCTTTTTTTACTTCGCGTAAACTGTCTCTAATATTATTTTCGCTTAATCGACCTTGCCCTCGAATATTTTTAAAAGAGCGAGTTAAGCGTTCAGTTAGGTTATCAAACATGGTTTCCTGCTTCTCAGTTATTTCTAAATACTCTTCACACTTGAATTTTTTGCTGCGTTCTCGCTCAATTCGCCATCCTCTTTGCGGCACTTGCCAAAAATCCCATTGCTGCGAGTATACCCTTAATTTTACTTGCTACTGATAAGGGCGATAATGAATGCGCTAAAAAATTCTGTTATTGTATCAGCTTCTAGAGGTAGGTAAACATCATTATGGCTTCCTGCGCTGAACCCATTCACTTTTTTTTGTCCACGCTGGTGCTCATTGTTTTATGTATGGCAGCACTTCAGGCACTCTTATTAGCGAGCCAAGAGCGGATGCTAAAAGCGAAGCAACCCATCCGTTTTATGCATTATTTTCCGCCTCTTGAGGTCATGGAAACGTATTTATTTATTTTAATTTCTATTGCCATTATTTTATTAACATTGGTCTTAGTTTCTAGTTTAATTTTATTTCATTCCATCTCGTTAGAGGGGGTATGGCAGAAAACACTTTTGTCGATAGTGGCATGGTTCGTGCTTTTAATGCTATTAATCGGTAGAAGCTATTTTGGATGGCGTGGAAAAGTAGCTATACGTTGGACCCTCATAGGTGTTGGCCTCATTGGGGGAATTTATTTAGGGGCCATTCTACTCATGCCTACACTCTAAAAAGGGAAAACTTAATACGTGCATTCACTTAAATTTCTTATTAGCGTATTAGTCGTTTTATTGCTATGCGCTGTCTTTTTTTCTTTGGCAGAAGCCGCCATGTTATCGATCAATCGATACCGGTTGCGGCACTTAGTTCGACATAATCATTACTTAGCAAAGCGAGTGCAAGATTTATTAAAACAACCCGATCGCTTGTTGGGTGTTATTCTCTTGTGCGGAACATTTGCGGATATCTTAGCAGCGGCGGTGGCAACGCTTATCGCTATCCAATGTTTTGGGGAAGGAAGCGTTTTTTTTGCAACGCTTGCACTAACGTTTGTGGTATTAGTTTTTTGTGAGGTTGCGCCAAAGACGTTAGCAACCTTGTATCCCTTGCCAATTGCATTTTTTTCGGTTTGGCCACTGATTATTTTACTACATGTTTTGTATCCATTTGTATGGATAACCAGTTTAATCGCTAATGCGAGTTTGCGTTTATTTGGGGTGAAAGTTCCTAAGCTACGTGTTGAGCAGTTGTCTAGGGACGAACTAGCTAGCTTATTACGGGAAGGCACAGGCCATATGCCGCGAGATTATCAAAGCATGTTGTTAAAAGTATTAGAGCTAGAGAAAGTAACGGTGGAAGATATCATGATACCTAGGCAGGAAATTAGTGGTATTGATATCAATAAACCCTGGGAGGAAATTTTAAAGGATTTAATTAAGAGCCAATACACGCGCTTACCTATTTATCGCCGATCTATCGACGACATTATTGGTATTTTACATTTTCGCAGGGTTTTAAATAGTTTAAGCGAGCAGCAATTAAGCAAAGAAGTGTTAATTAATGCGGCTGAAGAAGTTCACTTTATACCGGAAGCAACCGCATTAAATAGTCAATTACTTAATTTCCGCCGCGAGAAACACCGTATTGGGTTGGTTGTAAATGAATATGGGGAAATTCAAGGCTTGATTACCTTAGAAGATATTTTAGAAGAAATCGTTGGAGAATTTACAACTGATACTGCCTTAATGCGTAGAGCAATTACCCTTCAAGCGGACGGTAGTTACTTAGTGGATGGAGGTATCGCGTTACGTGATTTAAATCGACAGTTAAATTACGATTTGCCTCTACGCGGTCCAAAAACACTCAGTGGGCTTATCATCGAACAGCTTGAAGTCATTCCCAAAATAGGTGCTGTCTTGCACTTAGAAAATAAAAGAATGGAAGTGATTGCAGTAAAAAACAATCGAATTAAAACGGTGAAAATATTTCCAACTTTACTTCCATCTTCTCTTTCTAAAAAATAAAAATTCCTTTTTTAAAAAAATTTTTGAAAAAAATGAATAGTTGCTATACTAAGTAGTAATATTTTATTTAATATTTTATTTAATATTTTATTTAATATTTTATTTAATATTTTATTTAATATTTTATTTAATATTTTAATTTTATTTAAGGTTAGAGAAAATGGGTCGCCCTAAACGGATACAAAATTTTATAAATGGACGTGGAAGAAGAAGTATGTCTGGCGCTTATAGTGGAAACTATCGCTACGGTAGCTGTAAGAATGATGAAGTACATATAACAGATGAAATATTAAATTCTTCTGAAAAAAAAACCGGAATGATTAATCCTGCTAATTTGTTAAATAATACAAAAGGACCAAAAGTTCAGTTGGGTTCTCGTGAAGAGAAACAAAAAGAGAAAACTTCAGCTTCTTCAATGTTAGGAGAGCCTGCCTTTTTTAAAGAAGTAGAAGAAGATGGGTTAAAAACAGAAGTGCTGTCTAAGGCGCCAACGCCCAGCGCTTAATGGTTTTATTGCTCTTTTTTATATCTCACAGCCATTGAATTTTCAGTAGCACAGCTGAAAATTCAAGTACGGGGCGATATAAATTTACAAAAGGATTAAAATAAATAGCGTATTCCTACACCCATTGCATTAGAACTTAAATTACCAGCGCCGAAGAGTCCCCAGGCACCGCAGCGATGATTAACACGTACAACAAACTATAAATCGGGATGTTGGGGTGCAGCAAAGCTGGCTTCCAACACTAAAAAATTGAGTAGATGTTTGGCATTATTATTAGTTGAATCATGTTCTTCGCGCAGCGGGAGACCCGTTGCATAAGAAATCCCATCACCGATAGACATCGTTGTCGCAACAATATTATTCCAAGGAAAATTTTTCCAGCGAAAATTTAAATAAGGGTCAAATTCATAAATTAAGCCATTGGGATCACGTCGTTGGGTTATATTGCCTGCTACTTCAACAGTGCTAACCAGGGGTTGAAAAAAGCGACGTAATGGATTTTGCGGTGCTAGTTGATAGGATAAGTCGACCGAGTTCATCGTTCCATATTTTAAATGGACGTCTTGCCAAGTTAGCACGGCACCAATGTTATTGCTGGTCATCCAGCTGTGATAGACGAGTATTCCCCAGCGCTTATCATCGATAGGCTGAGAGGATCCCACAGAAAAGTTTCCCTTGGGTAGAGGCGTAGCAAAAAGAGGTGTAGCTAATAACCCAAATAGGGAGGCTATCAAATAGCGAGGTAGAGTAGGCATAGCGTGTGATTATTATTATTTTTAATTATTGTGCCTTTATTGATCAATATTATAGGGGATTAGGGTATTTTTGTACAATAAAAGAACAATAATGGGCTTTGAAAGGCTGGTCTGTTGCTTAGTTTCTCAAGGAGTTACTAAAGGGAGGGGGTATTTATTGGTGGATCCAAATCAGGCTAGCTTGGCGTCCGGTTAGCTTATCGCGACGAAAGGAAAAGAATTGCGTCTTATTGGTGTAAGTACAATGCTGACCACCATAAATGGCGCCTATTCCTAGCTTATTTAAGTGCAGTCTGGCCAGCTGGTAAAGATTAGCTAACCATTGTTTATTGCCTATTTTTTCAAAAGCCACCTTGAATTCTGGTCTTTTTTTCACAAACTGCCAGAAAACGTCTTCTCCTACCACAAAGGCTCGAGGGCCGATGGCAGGGCCTAACCAGACTAATAAATCCTCAGCTGGACAGGCTAATGCTTTAATGCTGTTTTCTATCACACCAGCAACTAAACCTTTCCAACCCGCATGAATGGCCGCGACACAGTGTCGTGTTTTGCTACAAACCAATAGCGGCAGGCAATCAGCGGTTAATACCGCACATACGGATTGAGGTTCATTGGCAACTACCGCATCAGCGGATCGATCAGCAGTATGATTAGCTGAAATAACCTTGGTTCCATGGGTTTGTTTGAGCCAGAGAGGGTCTTTACTTAGCCCGAGCGATTCCTTCAGCAGAGCTTGGTTTTTAAGCACACAGTCAAGGTCATCGCCCACCGTTTGACCTAGGTTCAGGCTATCAAAAGGAGCAGCGCTAAATCCACCCTGACGTGTGGTGGTGGCGGCTTTAATCCAGGGTGGCGCAGGCCAATCAGGAATGATGAAATCAAGCATGTTTTTTGTCTTCACGCAGGCAATTGATTAGCTTAATCATATCTTCTGGTAACGGTGCTTGCCATTCAATGACTTCCTGCGACAGAGGGTGGATCAGTTTTAAATGCTCGGCATGCAACGCTTGTCTAGAGAATTGTCGCAAACAACTTATCAATTCGGGGCCGGCTTTTTTGGGTAATTGAAGACGACCGCGGTAGGTTTTATCACCGACTAAGGGATGATGAATATGTGCCATATGGACACGGATCTGATGGGTACGACCCGTTTCCAGTTGAACTTTTATGAGCGTATGGTGAGCAAAGCGCTCAATAACGCGGTAATGAGAAACAGCTTCTTTGCCGCTGAAGGTATTGACCGCCATTTTTTTGCGCAATTTAGGATGCCTGCCAATAGGGGCGTTGACCGTTCCGCCTGAGATTAACACGCCTTCAACAACAGCATAATAATCTCTTTGAATCGTCCGCGCCTGAAGCTGTTTAACCAATTGGGTGTGGGCATTCAACGTTTTAGGAATAACTAATAAGCCAGATGTGTCTTTATCAAGCCGATGAATGATGCCGGCTCTAGGAAGTTGTTTTAGTGGTGGGCAATGATGCAATAGTGCATTGAGCAATGTTTTGTCAGGGTTGCCTACAGCGGGGTGCGTGACTAAACCTGCTGGTTTATTAACTACCAGTAAGGTTTCATCTTCATAAACAATATCAAGCGGGATAGATTGAGCTTCCCATTTAGTTTCTTCTGGCAGCGTGGCGGCGATAGTAATCAACGCACCGGCCTTAATTTTATCGCGAGGGCGTTTGATTTGTTGGTCGACTAAAATCTGTTGGCTGCGAATCCAGCTTTGCAAGCGGGATCGAGAATAAGCAGGGAATAATGCACTCAGAATTTGGTCAAGTCGTTTTTCGGCTAAGTGTTCAGGCACAATAACCTGGTAATTAACCGTTTGGGTTGTGTTTTTCATAAAAGTAAAGTTATACCGCCCCTATTTAGAAAAGCTAGCCCTGATTTTGTGAATTCGCAAAATTAAGCGTTATGGGTATATAATGTTCTCGGGAGCGATGCCTTTTTGTTATTACTTAATAGAGGATACTATCTATGTTGAATGTAGCGAGCAATATCCAAGGTAATGAGCGTATTACACGCTTAGTTATTGGTGTTGTTTTATTGATCGGCGTCTTATTAGGCCTTGGAAAATTATTTGCGTTTTTAGTGGGTGTTATTCTGATCGTAGAAGGAATAATCGGATGGTGTGGTATTCCCATATTAGCAGAGAAATTTAAGTTGAATGAGATTTTTCGTAAGCGGGACTAACCAACCATAAAGTCAAATCGTACAATAATAAATTAAGTGACTTTGAAAACAGATTTCAAAGTCACTTAATGTTTACTTTCTTAATGGCTTATAAAAAATAATTAGCCAGAGCGTTATCTATATTGTGAAATTATTTAATTTTGTTTTTTTTATAAGTCTAGTGACTGTTTTATTGAGTGCTTGTGCGACTAAGTCGAGTGATCCGCTGGTTGCTTATCAAGGGCAGTCCGTGGGACAAATTTATCAAAGTGCAAAAGAATCACTGGCGAATCGAAATTATGCGCATGCAATTAAGAACTATGAAGCGTTAGATGTTGTTTATCCTTTTAATCGCTATTCAGAACAAGCACAACTAGAGCTTATCTATAGCTATTACCAACATGGGGACGCGCCTTCGGCCAAAGCAGCGGCAGAACGGTTTATACATGTTTACCCGAATAGCAAAGCGATTGACTATGCGTATTACATGTGTGCTTTAGCCGATATGGATCAGGATAGAGGTTGGTATTTACGTTATGTGCCTATTGATTTATCAATGCGTGATCCGGGCAGCATGCGTGTGGCTTATCAGGAGTTTGAGCAATTAATTAGTCGCTATCCGAATAGTCGTTATGCTGCGGATGCCAGACAACGTATGATCTACTTACGCAATTTATTTGCAAGTTATGATCTACATATTGCCGATTATTATTTTAGAAAGAAAGCCTATGTTGCTGCCGCTAATCGGGCGAATGAAGTCGTGCAACAGTATCAAGGCGCGCCGGAAGTGGAGCAGGCTTTAATCATTATGATTAAAGCTTACCGGATTTTAGGTTTGGAAGATCTAGCCAATCAAAGTTTAGCGCTATTGCAACTTAATTTTCCCAATGCAACTTTAGAATAAAGGCGGCCTACTCAGGCCAACGCTATCTCTATACCGTACCTCTCTCTCTTTATCTAAATTATTCTGGCGGAAGCGTTAAATATTTTTAATTAATCTAGTTGACTTAACTGCGCCTGCGCCCCCCACGGTATCGATATTATATTGTCCTCATTTTCTAGAGAATCGTAGAAAGCTTTTCTTGCCTCTGTATGAGTAATAACTGTTGGTGGAAACTTGGTAGGCATCGCTGGGTTATACATTTTCTTATCCTCATCCTCATTTCTTATGCTGTCCATTTGCTGGATAGAAACCATAATTTGCTGAGGATCTGCAGCGACTAGAACAGGATAATTGCCTAGAATCAACACATTGAGGGAAGGATTGATTTTCTGACACACAATTTGTAGTTGGAGTTGCCATTTAAAATCTTTCGCGTTGGGATTAAATGTAAATTGTACGGGCTGTAGCAGCTAAGCAATAAAAATCGTTCCTGTATTATCTTGTATAGTAAGATTTACTGCAGGTGGTTGTGTCGGTTTGAGGTCACGAGCACTAAAAAAAGTAACCGAGTACTGGCCAATGGCAATCTTATTTACGTTGACGGCTTGAATCGCCATTTTATTACCAAAATAACTGCTGACATTCATGGCACCTATGGCACCTGTTCCCGGGAACGTTAATCCAGCGTCTAACATGATTTTCTCCTTATTTAAATTAAAATACTGATATCGTTTTCGATAAACTTTATGAAATTATTATTTTTATACGGATCAGTATAAAGTTTATTTTTTAGTTAAAACTGCAAAATAGGCTACTGCTATAGCTGGTATTTTAAGAAATAAAAATAACGAGAGATGATTTGTTTATTATTTAAAAAAATAAAATGCTCGATGAGCGAATGAACGATGTAGGGTGTGTTGCTTCTCGCTATGGCTTTTAATCTGGAAAGAAACCCGAGCTAATCGGATAACGGCGTTCACGACCAAAGGCACGTGTTGTTGTACGAGGACCTACCGCTATTTGACGACGTTTATATTCACTACGATCAACTAATTTAATAATTCTTTCTACCATTTCTTTCTTAAAACCGGCGGCTACGATATCCGCTACACTTTTATCTTGTTCCACATAAAGCGCTAGAATAGGATCTAATTCTGAGTAAGGTGGCAGCGAATCTTCATCGCGTTGATCAGATGCTAATTCTGCGCTGGGTGCGCGAGCAAGCAGTTCTTTAGGAAAAACAGGTGTAATGCTATTGCGATAATGGGCAAGTTTGTAAACCATCATTTTAGGTACATCTTTGATGACCGCAAATCCTCCCGCCATATCCCCGTATAAAGTGGCATAACCCACCGCTAACTCACTTTTATTGCTCGCATTTAATAATAAATCACCGCTTTGATTCGAAAGCGCCATCAATAACACAGCACGGCAACGTGCTTGAATATTCTCCGTAGTGATGCCTGCTGGCGGTTGTTGCGGATCTAAATTTAATGTCGTTAAAAAAGCGCAAAAACTGGCTTCAATAGAAAGTGTTGTCAATTGTACCGCCAGTGTTTCAGCGAGTTTTGATGCAATCTGCAAGCTAAGTTCAGAAGTAAATCGAGAAGGTAGTGTGACGGCATGCACACGATCTTTTCCGAGTGCATCCACTGCAATAGCTAGCACTAGTGCTGAATCAATACCGCCCGAAAGACCGAGTAAAACACCTGGGAAGTGATTTTTGTCTACGTAATCGCGCACGGCTAAGACGAGCGCTTGATAGATTAATGCTTCGACGGATTGATCAGCAGGTAATGCTTGGGAAATAAAAGCATGTTCAGTTGGTTTAAAATCAACTAACCATAATTTTTCCGTAAAAAAACCGGCATGTGCAGTGAGTGTACCCTGTGAATCAAAAGCAAGAGAACCCCCATCAAACACTAAATCGTCTTGTCCGCTTACGCCGTGTACATAAAGAACAGGCAGGTTTGTCTGCGCAATATTTATCTGCAAAGCACTGATGCGTTCTTGTGCTTTTGTTTCATCAAAAGGAGAAGCATTAATGCAAATGATTAATTCAGCGCCGGCATGTTTTGCAGACAAGATAGGGCCAGGATGCCAAAGATCTTCACAGATTAAGATACCAATGGAAATATCCTTTATTTTAATTAAGCCAAGTGAATTACCGGGTTTAAAATAACGACGTTCGTCAAAAACACCGTAATTAGGTAAGCACTGTTTATGATAGGTGGTAACGATTTTTTTATTCGCCATTAAACTGGCGGCATTATAAATGCCTTGTTCAGTATAATCAGGATGTCCTAATAAAATAGAAATACCGTTTGCTTGTGCTTGAATTATTTTTAAGGCATTTTTAATTTGCTGCTTAAAATCCTCACGCAGCAAAAGATCTTCAGGCGGATAACCACAGAGTGCAAGTTCAGGAAAAACCAGTAGGTCTGCCTTGGCTTGTTTAGCCTCTTTAATGACATCAAGGATTTTTTGTGTATTGGCTTCAATGCTTCCTACTAAGAAATTAAATTGTCCAATAGCGATTTTTAACACAGATGACATTGATAACCTCTATACTCTTCGCCCTTGAACTTTTGGCGGCGTTCCCGCTCAATTCGCAATCCTCATGTATGACTAATACACTGCGGTTGCTTCATTTTCGCGGCGCCTTGCCAAAAATCCAATGGCTGTGAATATATAATATAACCTATTTTGCCCAATACATTAATAATGCGGCAATGAGTGTAAAAATAATCAATGGCAGTAAAGCTGCTAAGAGAGGAGGCCATTGATAGACAATAGCAAAAGGGCCAAAGAATTCATTTAAAAGATAAAAGCCAAACCCAACCACAACACCGGCAATAGTACGCAAACTGGTGGCTAAACTTCTTAAATGCTTAAAAGTAAAAGGGATGGCTAAAAACATCATGAGCCAGATAGCAAAGGGCTGCAGTAGTCGTTGCCAAAAGGCAAGCGAATATTGACTGGTATTCAGCAGATTTTTTTGTCGATAGTGAATATATTCATTGAGCTGTCTGAGGGACATTTGCTCCGGCAAGATAATCGAAATATTGAGTAGCTTTGGACTAAAAGAGAATGGCCAAGTTTCCTGTTGGGACTGATGGCTTGTCACTTGTTTAGGGCTAAGATGGCTAGTGACAACATCATAAGCTTGCCAGTTATTATTTTCATAATTCACTTGTTTTGCAAAACTGGCATTCAGTAAATTGTTATGGTCATCGAATTGATAACGGCTAACTTGAGTCAAATGGGTTGGATTTAGAATAGATTGAATGTAAATAAAGTTATGTCCATCTCGGATCCATAATGCTCCTTGTTGTGTCATTAAAGTTTGACCACGAGTAGTTAGAAACGTTTTATGACTTTCGGCAAGATTAGCCGCGCGTGGTGCGATACCTTCACCGATTAAGACAGTGAAAAAAACAATCAGTAACGTAGATTTAAATAAACACCACGCTATTTGATAGAGAGAAACGCCACTGGCATTTAAAATAATTAATTCACTATGTCTTGCTAATAAACCTAGGCCAAGGATAGTCCCTAATAAAATAGCAATCGGTGAGAAAGTATAAAATTGTGAAGGTAATGTGAGGAAAACATAATAGAAAGCACTTAGTAAGGTGTAGTTCCCCGAACCAATATCACGCGTTTCAGCGATTAATTGAATCAAGGCAAAAAGAGCGAGTAAAACACCGAGTACCGACAAGGTCGTGCTAATGATGGTTTTACCGAGGTAGCGCTCTATTATTTTCATCGTCTAAATTTAATTAAGTTGATTCATGGGATGCATTCACAGCAATTGGATTTTTGGCAAGGCCGAGCACAAAACGAAGCCACCGCAGTGTATACAACATACATGAGGATGGCGAGTTGAGCGGGAACGCCGCCAAAAATTCAAAGGCGAAGAATGTATTTGATTCGATTCCAACCCAAGGCGTAACACCAGGCAAGGAGTATAATAATGATTAACAAGCCATGTATCCACCAAAGGCCCCAGCTATAAGAAATATCGCCATTTTCAATCCAATTACGTCCAAACAGTAATAGATTAAGATACAAAATATAAACAGTAATGGCAGGTAATAAATGTAGATATTTTCCTTGACGCGGATTAACACGGCTTAAAGGAATCGCAAGAAATGCTAAGAGCAAGGTGGCAATAGGGGCAGATAGTCGCCATTGTAATTCAGAAAAAAAGCTTGCTTTGTTTGGCTGATCAGCATGCCATAAAGCAAGACTCGATATAGACTCTTGCGGATTATTGACGGTGCCGACGTGCGAGTCTATACGGACGCCATAATTAGTAAATTGGGTAATATAATATTCTTTTGTCCCTGGTATTCCCTCATACCGTCTGCCGTTTACAGCCACAAAAAAAGCTTCTTTTGTTTTAGGGCTTATCATTTGATAGCCGCTATTGGCGCTGAGTATAGTCCAAGGTGTGATGGCAGAAGCAGGTTGCTGCTTATTAATTTGTGCCATAAAAAGATTTTTGACGGCTTTATGATCCCCAGAAATACTTTCTACGTAAATAATGCGCTGTCCGCCATTCGTTTGTTGAAAACTGCCGGGTTGTACCGTTTGTAATTCAATCGCTGTTCCTGTTTGAGCCAGTAACTTATTACGGTAGCTCAATAGCTCGGGATTTAACCAAAGATTTAAAATTGCGATGATCACACTAAGGAAAATAACCAGTGGTAAGGTCATTAATGTGAGTTGACCTAAGCTGAAGCCGCAAGCATTCAGCGTGGTCATTTCATAATCGGCATAAAGTCGACCATAGGTGAATAAAATAGCTAGAAATAGGCTGAAAGGAAGTAGAATAGCTAAAAAACGGGGTGATTCCAGGATAATTAATTTCCACAATATGCCGACTGCAAATTTTCCACCGGCAACCTGGTTCAAGTAATGCACAAACTCATTACTCATCAAAATAAAGAGTAGAAGGCTAGTAATGAGCAAAAGGCTGGCTAATACTTCACGAGTTAGATAGCGAAAAAGGATCATTTTTTAGGTTAAGCTCGAAGCCCAAGAAGAGTAGAAATTATTTCATAAAGGGTGGGCTATATCCAGTATAAGGCCAAACCTAGTAAATAACTAAAATTTGAGTAGACTATAGGCTTAGTTTTAATCAAGTAGAATAAGGGGAACCCCATGCACTACGCTCTAACATCAATAGAACCCGCTAAAGAACAGGCCGATTGCTTTATCGTGGGTGTTTTTCAAAATAAAAAGCTTTCTAAGATTGCAGAACAATTAGATCAAGCGAGCCAAGGTGCTATCCGTAACCTATTAGCCAAAAACGATCTGGTGGAAGAAATAGGCAGAAGCTTATTACTGTATTCTATCCCCGGTGTTTCTAGCGCACGTATTCTGTTTGTTTACTGTGGTGAAGAAGGGAAGCTTAAACCATCCGATTTTCGTAAAATAACCTGCTGTGTGGCCAGTGTGGTTAAATCGGCGAAATGGGATCGCGTGGTTAACTACTTAACCGATTTAGAAGTAAAGGGCTTAGATGCTTATACTAAAGTTCGGCAAAGCATTGAATTAATCGAAGATTGTTTTTATAGCTTTGATCAATTTAAAACTAAAAAGGCTGATAAACCTGCTTTTTCTGCGCCTAAAGAATTTGTTTTTAATGTGGCTTCAGCCGATTCAGCTAAGGCAGAGGAAGCTATAAAACAGGCAGTTGCCATCATTACCGGCATCAAGCTCACTAAAGATTTGGCTAATTCACCGGCTAATATCTGTACCCCACATTATATGGCTGAGCAAGCCAAAGCCTTAGCTAAAGAAGTTGAACTCGATATTCAGGTGTTAAAAAAGGACGCTATAGAAAAAGAAGGTATGGGTGCCTTATTAGCGGTGGCTCAAGGTTCAGAGCAGCCGCCACACTTTGTTGTGCTCGAGTATAACGGTGCTAAAAAAGATCAGAAACCAGTGGTATTAGTCGGTAAGGGTGTTACCTTTGATTCGGGTGGTATCTGTATCAAGCCAGCAGCGGGTCTGGAAGAAATGAAATTTGATATGGCTGGCGCGGCGAGTGTACTAGGTACGCTTAAAGCGATTGCTCTGCTCAAACTGCCTATTAATGTGGTGGGTATTATGCCGCTGACCGAAAATTTACCTAGCGGATCCGCCGTCAAACCTGGCGATATTATCAAAAGTCTTTCGGGGCAAACGATTGAAGTGATTAATACGGATGCGGAAGGCCGTTTGATTTTGGCTGATGCATTAACCTATAGCGAACGTTTTGAACCGGATGTGGTCATCGATATGGCGACCTTAACCGGCGCTATTATTATTGCGTTGGGGGCTGTTGCAACCGGATTAATGAGTAACGATTCGACGTTAACAAATGAGTTAGAAAAAGCAGGTGAGCAGAGTCACGATAGAATATGGGCTTTACCTTTATGGGATGATTATCAAGAACAGATCGATAGTAATATCGCAGATATTTCAAACATTGGTGTTGGTGGTGGTAAAAGCATTACTGCCGCTTGTTTTCTTTCCCGTTTCACCAAGAAATTTCGTTGGGCACATTTAGATATTGCCGGCACAGCGTGGAGAAGTGGTCAAAATAAAGCAGCAACCGGTCGGCCGGTATCCTTGTTAGTGCAGTTTTTATTGAATCGTATTTCTTAAAAACGTTGTTTGGAGAAGGTTTTTAAAGAGGTAAATAAATGATTATTTACCTCTTTATTTAGATGACTATTGACCTTGGAATCTAATCGAAGCAGGTAAAGCGCCGCATTTTTTCTTAATAGAAAGTGATCGAAGCCAATTGTCACGTAATTGGTAGCCTTGTATTTCTACACGCTCAGCATCAGAAAAATCCATAAAGAACCAAGGAACAATAACAAAAGCGCCTGCAACGCCTAATGCAATGTTTTTACCCATCTTATTTTCTTTAGGAATAAGATTCATCACTTTGACTCGATTATCTAACAGTTCTTGTTTGATTTGGGAACACGTTAGGAGTTCATCTCCAGGTTGATGTTGAGGAATAGGATTAGGGGTTTTTCCTGCACAAGCAGAAAGTAGTAAAGTGGTTATTACTAAACTCGCTAATATTTTTTTCATACCATGATTGCCTTGTTATTTTTAAAAATAGAACTTGCTATTCTACTTATGATTTTTTGAAAAAAGAAAGTTTTTCTAGAGTTAGTTTATCATTGAGTAATTATTTTATTATTTATATAATAATTTTTTAATGCAATAAAGATTTTTTAAATTAATAGAGATGTTGATTTTAATAAATAAAAAAGCACAACAAGGATTTAGTTTAACCGAAGTCATGTTATCGTTATTTATTTTGAGTGTTGGGTTACTCGGTTTTACGCAAAGTCAATTAATGGCGTTGCGTACCAGTGAACAGGCTTATTTTATCAACTTAGCTGATTTGAAAAATAATGAATTAGCTGAACGTGTGTACAGTTGTGGTGATCAAGCCTGTATTCAAGCGCAATTGCATTTAGCAGAAGAGAATATTGCTAAAATTTTTCCTGAAGGCGAAGCGTTTTTAACAAAACAAGGCGACGATTATCAATATAAAATCAGCTGGCGTTCTCTTTATTACCATCCGCAGTTTAAGCGTTCATTGCAATTACTATTTCGGCTATGAGGCAGCAAGGCCATACGCTACTTGAGCTACTCATTGCGTTAACCCTGGCTTTGTTTCTTAGTAGTGTGCTAATAGAAATTTTTGTGCAGTGTAAGAAGACCTATTATTTAATACAGCGTTTAAATGCTGTTCAAACCAGTGTGCGAATTGCTTTTAATGGGTTGAGCCGTGATATTCGCATGGCAGGTTTAATTGGCTGTGTGCGATTAATTAATTTTTTTCCGCTCAATACGCAGTTAACACCGGATAATAGTTTATTAGTTTGGCAAGCAGGTTTTGCTACAACACATTCGGATCTTCCTTATTTACCGGAAGCTAAACCTCATAGCGATATTATTTTAATTCAGTTTCTCGATCCAGATACGCGCTCTGTGAAATTTGCGCAAGGCGGCACTATTTCTTTAGTAGGCGAGTCGCCGTTTCATTCTCAGGATAAATGTTTGATTAGCGATTGCCAGCATGCAGAGGCTTTTCAGTGGGGACAATTCAATTTACAACATCGTTATCAGCGCGACAGTGAAGTGGGGTTTTTAAATAAAATTGTTTACTATATTGGAAATACAGGACGACTAAATCATAAAGGCAATGCTATTTTTGCTTTATATCGTCGTAATTTAAACAGATCTGCCCATAATCCCATTGAGTTAGTCGAAGGCATAGAAAAAATGTCCGTTCGATTGGGGGTACGAAATACAGCGAATGGACGTCTACTTTATATGCACCCGCAGCCGATAAAGAAATGGTCTGATGTGCGTAGTGTTGAAATTACCCTCGTTTTGCAGGATAAAAAATCTTTAGGGAGTGAGTGGACGCATGTTGTTGGATTACGTGAACGAGGTATATAAATTATAAACAAATTAATTGTTAAATTATGAAATGAGCAAAAATATTTCACAGCGTTTCATAGTATAAATTATTGCATAATTATGCAATAATTAAATTAACAAGAAGATTATTTTAAAATTATAAAATGAGAAGTTACTGACTATGAAAATATTTAGATTCTCAGAAAATTATATAAATAAATTTGAGCTAAATCTAAAAGGACAGTCGTTAGCTTTTCAATTTAAAAAGGATTTTAATGGCATGTTTATTTTAGCAGTAGAAGAGTCTTTACTGCCTCGATATTGTGAGTTAGCGCTGGTTGAGGCAGCGTTAGCAAAATTAGAGCAGAACCCTGAAAACACTAAGCTACTAGAAGTATTGGCTAAGTATACGAAAAACAATTTTTCTACTATAGCGGGTTATTGGGCTCATAGATTGATAGAGGTTGGGTTGTCATTAACTTCAGTTGCTGCATTGGTTTGTTTTAGTTTTTTTTGGTTTTAGTATGCTGCCAAATTCTCTTGTTATTATTTTTACGAGTGCAGTAATTTCAAAGTTATTTTTAACTATCCATCCGCTGTCATCTTTATTAGCACCTAAATGTGGGCAATGGTTTTGGGATAAGATAAAAGGTAAAAATTGGAAGCCTCTCAATTTAGACGAGATCAGAAAAGACCTTAAGGAATTGATTGGAATTTACCTAACGACTGAGAGAGGTTTGGTTGAGGAAAGGGCAAATTTGCCTGAAAACCATATACCCTCTGTTGGTAACGACACTATGGTTCTCTCATCTAATTCTAGCGATCTTACTTGTTTTTATAATCATGAGCAGAGTAGACAACTTGGGTACCATCGGTACGACCTGGGCTTGTACCCTTCAAGTTTACCTTCTTCGGGGGAGAGCGTTATTGGCGAGTTGGAGCGAGCTTCGAAGGGATGATCCCTGAATCTAACGCTCAATGGCTAGCTAGTAAGCTAGCTGATTCTCGGTTATCAGCGTCTTCTCAATTTTCCCTTGATGCTAATAAAGCACAAAAAAGCCTAACCAACGCGAGTCTTGGATAAGAAAATAACCTTAAAGTTTAAGTTAATTGATTAAAATTTTAGCTAAAAAATCTATTATTGTTTCATTTTTAAATGAAATGGCCTATTGATTCGGCCAACATAGCTAAGAATTTACTTATCCAAGACTCTCGTTAACCAAGCAATAGTGGTAATTTCCCCGTTACCATAATCTCCTAATAGAAAAACGCTAGCAGTAGCGGTGGAGTGTGGGTATGGCTCTTTTTAGTACAAATATTCAGCGTGGTTTTATATTAGTCACTGTATTGTTTTTTCTTTTAATGATAAGTTTGATGGTGTTGAGCTTGTTAAATAGTACACATCTTGAATTGCGGATGGGTCAAAATTACGCTATGGCTTCACAGCAGTTTTGGGCAGCTGAAACCGGGTTGAAAATGGCGGAAGTTCAATTAGCTAATCTAGGGGCAAGAAGTCATTTGCAGGGTAGCTTTAGCTATGCGGGTTATCAGGTTCAGCATGATGCTGAACGTATCGGGTTGCCTTTTTGTAGTGCTCAACAAATAGTTTATTACTACCGTATCACAGCGAGAGCAAAGCAAGCCCAGCGACAAGCACTTGTCTTGCAAACGACTTATGCCAAAAAAATAAATAAAAAATGTGCAGAGAATGAAGAAAAGCCGATAAAGGAAGGTCGTAGTTCGTGGCGAGAATTAAATAAATACTAAATTCTATACAATGGATGATCGTAGTGTATGTGCTATCTATTATTTAGTTTAGGCCTTGTTATTCTAAGCGTAATAATGATCTTGAGTATCCCTTTATTGCGCCGTTCTTTATTGGTAAACCCGTTATTTCCCACGTTGAAAAAAGCGCTTCCATCGATTAGTAAAACGGAAGAAGTGGTTTTAGAAGCCGGCGATATGTGGTGGGAAAAAGATTTGTTTCGTGGCAAGCCAGATTGGCAAGCGCTACATAAAATTCCTTTATCGGTATTAACGGCAGAAGAACAAAGTTTTTTAGATAATCAGGTAGAAGCTTTGTGTAGTATGTTGAATGATTATGAAATTTTAACTAAATATCACGATTTGCCTCCCGCTGTATGGGATAACATAAAACAGAATAAATTTTTTGGCATGGTTATTCCCAAAAAATACGGCGGATTAGGTTTTTCTGCTTTAGCACATTCGAGTGTTGTTTTAAAAATTGCAACACGTTCTGTCAGTGCGTCTGTCACCGTATTGGTTCCTAATTCCTTGGGTCCTGCAGAATTATTACTGCACTATGGTACCGAAGATCAGAAAGATTATTATTTACCTCGTTTAGCGGCAGGCCAGGAAATTCCTTGTTTTGCGTTAACGTCTGCAAAAGCCGGTAGCGATGCAACGGCCATTACCGATAGTGGCATTGTATGTAAAGGAAAATACAAAGATAAAGAAATTTTAGGTATTCGACTTAGTTTTAATAAACGTTATATTACTTTAGCGCCTATTGCCACCGTGATAGGTATTGCATTTAAATTATTTGATCCAGATCATTTAATTGGCTCAAGTGCGCAGATAGGTATTACCGTTGCCTTAGTACCTTCTAATCTGGAAGGCGTTGAAGTGGGGCACCGTCATTCGCCCATGGGGCTTGCTTTTTTGAATGGTCCTGTGCGTGGTAAAGATGTTTTTATTCCACTTAGTTTTGTTATTGGTGGAGAAAAAATGTTAGGCCAAGGTTGGCGAATGTTAATAGAATGTTTATCTATCGGGCGTGGTATTTCTTTGCCAGCGGTGAGTGCGGCGCAAACCCAATTGGCTTATAGAATGACAGGGGCTTATAGTGTTTTACGAGAGCAGTTTAATCAGCCGCTGCTTAGGTTTGAAGGCGTAGAAGCGGCACTGGCGAGAATGGCTGGCTTAACTTATTTAATGGAAGCAACACGTCGCTTTACGGTCACGGCAGTGGATGCTTCATTAAAGCCAGCATTAGCTTCCTCTATTGCAAAATATCACATGACAGAGTTGGCGCGAACGATTGTTAATGATGCGATGGATATTCATGGCGGACGCGGGATTCAATTAGGACCGCGTAATTACTTAGCACAAGGCTATATCGCCATACCTATTTCTATCACGGTGGAAGGCGCTAATATCTTAACACGAAACCTGATTATATTTGGTCAAGGTGCTGTGCGTTGTCATCCTTTTTTAATGGACGAGGTTAAAGCGATTCAAAAAAATGATATTCGATCTTTAGACAAATTATTAGCCAGTCATGTTGGTTATGTGTTTAAGAACTTAATAAAAACATTTAGTTTTGCTTTTGGCATAGGACGTTTGTTTGTGAAAAGTCCTTTGCATAAGTTCAGATATTATTATTGTCAGTTATCGAGAATGTCTGCTGCCTTGGCATTCGTAACTGATATCACGTTGTTAGTTTTAGGCGGAAGTATAAAACGTAGGGAACGTCTTTCTGCCCGCTTAGGCGATGTCTTAAGCTATCTTTATCTTGCTTCGAGTGCGTTGCGTTATTATCAGGAATATGCTTCCGCAGAAGATGATGACTACTTAGAATGGAATTTAAAATACTGCCTTTACCATATCCAAATTGCTTTTGAAAAATTCTTTATGAATTCCCCTTCCTATTTTTTAGGTCGATTATTACATTTTATTGTGTTTCCTTTGGGGCGATCTTTTCAACTAGCGAGTGATAAACTGGATGCTCAGTTGCTTGAGCCTATGAAGCAAATTTCTGCCTTTCGTGATCGAATGACGCAAGATTGTTATTTAGGCCGAGGTAGGGAAGATACAACAGGGCGTATGGAACTTGCTTTTACGGAATGGATGAAGATAGCGACCATTAGACAGAAAATCAGGCAATTAAAAAAACACGGCATAGATAAATCCTGGAATATTGAGCAACAGCTAGAATACGCAGTGAAGCATAATATGCTTAGCCGTGCTGAAGCAGAACAATTTCTGGCAGCTGAAACGCTGCAACAAGACAGTATGCAGGTCGATGAATTTTAGTTTCGTCATTGCGAGCGCGAAGCGCGTGGCAATCCAGGTAATGGAGGAATTATGCAGTCAAATGTGAGATCAAGTTTTGCACGGCCGGTTTATATTGTGGATGGTATGCGTACACCGTGGTTAAAAGTGCGTGGCGAACCAGGAAAGTTTTCAGCTTCGGATCTCGCTATTCAAGCCAGTCGTTATTTGTTGGCGCGCCAAGCGTTTATCCCAGAACAATTGGGTGAAGTGGTCACAGGTTGTGTGATGTCTAGCCCAGATGAAACGAATATTAGTCGTGTGATTGCTTTACGTTTAGGTTGTGGAAAGTCGGTGCCTGCTTATACCGTGCAACGAAATTGTGCATCGGGATTGCAAGCCTTAGATAGTGCCGCCTTAGATATTGCTTGTGGGCGTTATGATCTGGTTTTAGCGGGTGGTACAGAAGCGATGAGCCAGGCGCCGTTATTATTTAAGCCAGAAATGAGTACTTTTTTAGCGCACTGGAATTCAGCTAAAAGCTTTGCGGTGCGGTTACGCGTTTTAAGTCAGTTTCGATTAAACTATGTAACACCCATTATTGCTTTATTACGCGGATTAACCGATCCGATTGTAGGTTTATCCATGGGGCAAACCGCAGAAATCATTGCCCATCGATTTGGTATTACACGCCGGCAAATGGATGAGTGGTCATTACAAAGTCATCAGCGTTTGGCCACAGCACAGGATGCGGGCGTTTTTAAAGACGAAATCAATGCCATTTACGACGAAGATAATCATTATTATGCGTATGATAATGGTTTGCGTAGGGATAGCAGTTTAGAAAAACTTAGCAGCTTAAAACCTTTTTTTGATAAACCTTTTGGTTTAGTGACGCCGGGTAATAGTTCTCAGGTGACGGATGGTGCGGCTTTTTTAATTTTAGCCAGCGAAAAAGCTGTGCAGCAATACCGCTTGCCGATATTGGCACGCATTGTCGATGTCGCATGGGCGGCGGTTGATCCCAGTGAAATGGGTTTGGGCCCGGTGCATGCAGTTTCCATCTTATTAAAAAAACAGCAACTTGCTTTTAACGCCATTAATTTTTGGGAAATTAATGAAGCTTTTGCAGGTCAAGTGTTGGCTTGCTTAGCAGCTTGGAAAGACAGTGAGTATTGTAAAACAGAATTAGGGTTATCTCAGGCATTAGGCGAACTTGATCCATCGACTATTAATATTGATGGTGGTGCGATTGCCATGGGTCATCCGGTAGGCGCCAGTGGTGCACGAATTGTTTTGCATCTAGCGCATATTTTAAAACGAAAACAAGCGCGTTTAGGTATAGCAACCTTGTGTATCGGCGGTGGGCAGGGTGGTGCACTTTTACTTGAAAATGTAGCTAGTGCAAAAGGAGCGGCATGATGGAAAAAAATACGCAACATTGGCGACTTGAACAGAAGGAAAATATTACTTGGCTTTATTTTGATAAAAAAAATAGTGCTGTGAATACAATCGACAAAAATGTATTAGTCGAATTAGCGGGATTATTAACCGATATTGCAGAAGATAAGTCTATTCATGGTTTGATTATTACATCGGGCAAACCGAATAGCTTTATTGTCGGCGCTGATATTCAAACCATCAGTTTTTTAACCAGTGAAAAAGAAGTCTTTGATTTTATTCGCCAAGGTCAATTAGTGTTTGATCAATTGGCTGCTCTAAAAATACCTACCGTTGTGTTAATCAAAGGGTTTTGTTTAGGGGGTGGTTTGGAGCTAGCGCTAGCTTGTCGTTATCGTATTGCTATTGATAATCCACAGACTCGTTTTGGATTACCCGAAGTGAGATTAGGTATTCATCCGGGTTGGGGGGGTACCGTTCGGTTACCTCGTTTATTGGGCGCTGTTAATGCACTGCAATTAATGTTAACCGGAAAAATGTTGTCTGCTCAAGCGGCGGCTAAAGTGGGGTTAGTGGATTGTGTTGTTCCCGAACGACATGCTGAAGTAGCTGCTTTATATTATGCCCATTTGCAAAAACGATCAGCGGGATTTAGTTGGAAAAATTTAAGTAACCTTGCATGGGTAAGAAATGGAATTGCTAGCATTTTTCATCGTGGTTTAGTGGCCAAGGTAAATCCACAACATTATCCAGCGCCTTATCAAATGTTAGCGCATTGGCGAAAAGTCGGCGTATCCGATAAAGCATTTTTGGATGAAGCGGAATCCTTAAGTCAATTAGCGATGACACCCACTGCACGTCATTTAATTCATATTTATTTTTTACGAGAACGTTTAAGCCGGCTTGGTAAAAAATATACCGGGACTTTTAAACATGTTCATGTGGTAGGGGCCGGTACGATGGGCGGTGATATTGCCGCTTGGTGTGCATTGCAAGGTATTTTTGTCACCTTACAGGATAGGGAACCTAAATATTTAGCACCGGCTATAGGGCGAGCATATACTTTATTTAAAAAACGTTTAAAAAAACCGCGTGCTATTCAAATGGCAATGGATAGATTATTTCCCGATGTGGCGGGTTATGGTATTCGTCGTGCCGATTTAGTGATTGAAGCGGTGTTTGAAGATTTAACAGTAAAACAGAATTTATTTCGCCAATTAGAAGCACAAGTTAAGCCGGATACGATTTTAGCAACCAATACTTCCAGTATTGTATTAGAAGACATTCAACAAGGTTTAAAACAGCCCGAACGCTTAATTGGGTTACATTTTTTTAATCCAGTTGCCAAAATGCCTTTGGTCGAGGTCGTACAATCTAAAATAAACGCACCCGAAGTGATTCAAAAAGCTTTAGCATTTGTTCATCAAATCAATCGATTGCCATTACCCGTAAAAAGCTCACCTGGATTTTTAGTCAATCGTTTATTAATGCCTTATTTATTGCATGCGGTATTGTTGTTGGAAAAAGGTATTCCTGCGCCAGTGATTGATAAAGCGGCACTGGATTTTGGTATGCCAATGGGGCCTTTAGAGTTAGCGGACACAGTGGGTTTAGATATTTGTTTGGCGGTGGCAAAAATTCTGCATCAAGCGTTACAAACGCCCTTGCCAGAAGGTTTAGAAAAAATGGTGGCGAGCAAACGTTTAGGAAAAAAAACCAAACAAGGGTTTTATCGTTACAATAAAAAAGGGCAAGCAATTAAAGAAAAGATTCCAGATGATTACAAAGTAGCAGAGAATTTAATTGATCGCATGATTGATCCGATGATAGAAGAAGCAAAGAAATGTTTACAGGAACATGTGGTTGAAGATATTGATTTACTGGATGCTGGGATGGTTTTTGGTACAGGCTTTGCGCCTTTTCGTGGCGGATTGATGCAATACGCTAAAGAAAATATGAAATTAAAAACAAATGCGGTAGTTGAATAAAATTTTATTTTATATATATTAATTTTCGCTTGACTTTTAAATTAATAAAAAAATAAAAATATATTAAATTAATTACACTATTTCTAACAATAGCGGCTGCATTCTGGTCTACTGTTTCTAATGCATCACCATCCTATCAAGATGAAAATTTATTTTCCGATAATTTATCGTTAAATGTTGCATTGGGTTGGTTGGCGGGCCGAGCTAATGAGTATGTTTATGGAGAAGATGGTCGAAAACTTAGTCAACTTGATTGGGAAATTAAAAATACACCCATTATTAAAGGCAGTATTTCTTGGGATGTTAGCGCTTGGTTAACATTCGAAGCAAATGGATGGATGACTTTAGGGCCAAGAAATTCAACGATGAATGATTTTGATTGGGAAAATCCGAAGCAAACGCATTGGACACGCTGGAGCTATAGTCCAAAAACCCCACTTAATTATGCAAATGAGTTTAATATTAATTCTTATATTTGGTTGCTGAAAAATAACAGTTTTAAAGTAGCTGGTGTTATAGGATATCAGCAAGCGCAGTTTCATTGGACCACAATAGGCGGCTATTATGATTATAGGCGGCAATGTATTAATGAAGGTGGAAATAATTGCCAGGCTGCTGAAGGCAATTTTCCATTAACGCCAGGAATTGATTATAAACAAGAATTCAGTGTTCCTTATATAGGTAGTAAAATTCAATATAAATATAATAATTGGGAGTTTAATACTTTATTAAAATATAGCCCATGGGTTTTAGCTAAAGATCATGATGAGCATTATCGTCGCCAATTAAGCTTTAGAGAAAAAACACACAATTCTGAATATTATTCAGTTAGTGCAAATATTGCTTATTATATGACGCCGCAGCTGAAATTTTTTAGTGAAGGGATATGGAATAAATATACTCAGGGGAGAGGAGCTGCGCAAATGACTAATAATGAGAACAGAAGTAGTTTATACCTCGGTGGTGATGTAGCAGGAATTGAAAACAAAAGTTACCAAATTACATTAGGTATTGCTTATCAATTTTAACATAATATTATTTTGTTTTCTGTAAACGAGCAATGCGTAATTCAAGCGGTGGGTGGCTCGAAAATAAAGCACGAAATCCAATGCTTTTGTGGGAAATTTTTAAAGTAGATAAAGAAGGGGCGCGTGTATCTTCGGGCTGCATATTTCGTTGCAAGGCTTGTAAGGCAGAAATCATTCTTTCACGTCCCGATAAATTAGCACCGCCTCTATCTGCACGATACTCTCGATAACGGGAAAAAGCAGCGACTAAAATGCTACCAAATAGTGTAAAGAGTACATCAAATACAGTCGTTAACATATAGAACATAGGTCCACCTGAGCCTGCCACGGGTTGTTGATCAGTGTTTTGGTTTGCTGTTGTTCCTGCTGAAATGACATAGGCAACAAGGCGTGATAGAAATAGCGCGAACGCATTAACAATACCTTGAATTAACGTCATGGTGACCATATCGCCATTCGTTACGTGAGAGATCTCATGGCCTAATACACCCTCAATTTCCTCTCGATTCATTCGTTGTAATAAACCACTTGAAACCGCGACTAATGAATTATTTTTAGTCGGTCCTGTCGCAAAAGCGTTAAGCTCAGGTGATTGATAAATGCCGACTTCAGGCAAGGTTTTTAAGCCGGCTTTACGTGCTAAACCATGAACAATCTCCAAAATGTTTTGTTCTTCTTCAGTTTTTGTTGCATTAGGATCGATGACATTGACCCCCATGCTTTTTTTAGCAATAAATTTAGACATAAAAAGTGAAATGAATGCACCGGCTGTACCCCAAATGGCACAAAAAATAGCAAGCGATCGATAGTCAATTCCTTGCGAAGTAAGGTAACTATGTAATCCAAGTAAATTTGTAATGATAGAAATTGTAATAATGATTAAAATATTGGTGGCTAAAAAGAGTAACACTCGTTTAAACATAAGGAGCTCCTGAATCTTTTATAGGCTTACCGATTAATTGTAGAAGAGTGCTGGACTGAAAAAAAGAAATGATATGAATTGCGCATAAATTAAACAGAATCCCACTGCTTACCGTGTTATGCCATTTTCATAGCCTTGAGATTGACTGATACGACTGCGATGCTTGTTTATCCGTAGGCTCCCTACTCGGACCCGCTCGGTTGATTGAAAATAGACTAGAATGGTTAAAACCAGTTTCCGTTTGTGTGGTGTTTTCTTCTCTTGTGGCCATAAATCGTTTTAGATCATTCAGACTTTCCGTTTCTGTGGGTGTTTTTGGTAGCTGTAAAAATTCTAGTAAGCATGAACTCAGTCGCCAGATTGCATAGCCTACAGAGAAGGACAAAACTAGAACAATGGGGATAACCCCAATGGCACTATCTACGGCGAGAGTTGTGCTATCGTCTACGGTATCATTATTCGAAGGAGGTGTGTGCGCAGAGAACACAGATAGGCAGGTAACTGCGGTAGCGATGAGTAGGAAAAAAATAATCAGAACCGGTTCCAAGTACGGAGGCACATCGGGTTCTGATTGAATGTAATTACCGAGCCTAGTTAGGAGCTCAGTTGGGTTCTGACCACTTTGTTGAAGTTGTTCAAAAGCACTATGAATTGCGCCAAGGTCACAATGCAGAGGAATTCTTTCTTCTAAGACCGAAACAGATAAGCAACCTTCTTCTTCAGCGTATACATTAATATAATCTTGAAATACTTTACTGCTAAGCATCCTCAAAACTGTGGAGTTTGCTATGCGATATCTCTCATTTATATTATTAGGCATTATCTCTATTCTTGAAAGCAAAGGAGTTGGATATTATTCATAGCAATTAGATTTTCAGCTACATTAGGGTTATGGGCCAAACGAGAATACAGCCGAAAATTTAAGCATGTAGAATATATAAATATTACAATAAAGTTAATTGTTCTAACTATAACCAGTACGGTAATAGATTTTTAATTGGACGAGTTGTTAGCTTTTGTGGCAATAAAAAACCCCGCTTCAAGCGGGGTTTTTTAGGTAGCTGAACCGGAATTTTTCTTACATCATTCCGCCCATACCACCCATGCCATCCATTCCACCAGCCGGCATACCGCTGCCTTCTTCCTTCTTAGGAAGTTCAGCAACCATACATTCGGTTGTGATCATTAGACTAGCAATAGAAGCTGCATTTTGTAGTGCAGTACGGGTTACTTTCGTTGGATCTAAGATACCCATTTTTAGCATGTCGCCGTATTCACCGGTGGCTGCATTGTAACCAAAGTTACCTTGGCCAGAAGTGATTTTGTCGACAATAACAGCGGGTTCAGAACCAGCGTTAGTAACAATCTGACGTAAAGGCGCTTCAAGTGCGTTGCGTACAATACGAATACCCATGTCTTGATCGGTATTGCTACCTTTTAAGTTAACAAGGGTACTGAGTGTGCGGATTAAAGCAACACCACCACCAGGAACCACGCCTTCTTCAACCGCTGCACGGGTTGCATGAAGAGCATCTTCTACACGCGCTTTCTTTTCTTTCATTTCGGTTTCAGTTGCTGCACCTACTTTAATCACTGCAACACCGCCCGATAATTTAGCTAAACGCTCTTGTAGCTTTTCACGGTCATAATCAGAACTGGTTTTTTCGATTTGTATTTTGATTTCGGCAATACGATCTTTAATTTTGCCTTTTTCGCCTTGACCATCAATGATAGTTGCATTGTCTTTAGTGATAACAACACGTTTTGCAGAACCTAAGTCCTCTATAGTTGCTTTTTCAAGATTTAACCCTACTTCTTCAGCAATCACGTTTGCTTTACTGAGGATAGCGATATCTTGTAACATTTCTTTACGACGGTCACCGAAACCAGGTGCTTTAACCGCACAAACCTTAACAATACCGCGAATGGTATTAACTACTAAAGTAGCTAAGGCTTCGCCTTCTACATCTTCAGCAATAATTAATAAGGAACGGCCGGCTTTTGCAACACCTTCAAGAATACCCAGCATTTCACGGATATTAGAAATCTTCTTATCAACTAATAAGATGTAAGGGTTTTCTAATTCGCAGCTCATGCTTTGTTGATTATTAATGAAGTACGGAGATAAGTAACCACGATCAAATTGCATACCTTCAACGGTATCCAGTTCATTTTCTAAACCGGAACCATCTTCTACCGTGATAACACCTTCTTTACCTACTTTTTCCATTGCGTCTGCAATGATAGAACCGATAGCCTCATCACCATTCGCTGAAACAGTACCGACTTGCGCACTCGCCTTATTATCAGAACATGGTGTAGAAAGTTTCTTAAGTTCAGTGACAACTGAAGTAACCGCGGTATCAATACCGCGTTTCAGATCCATAGGATTCATGCCAGCGGCAACGGCCTTCATACCTTCGCGTAAAATAGCTTGTGCTAAAACAGTTGCGGTCGTAGTACCATCACCAGCTTCATCAGACGTATGGGAAGCTACTTCTTTAACCATTTGTGCGCCCATGTTTTCAAATTTGTCTTTCAGTTCAATTTCTTTTGCGACTGAAACACCGTCTTTTGTAATGGTAGGAGCACCAAAGCTTTTGTCTAAAATAACGTTGCGACCTTTAGGACCCAAGGTTACCTTAACAGCTTCAGATAATATGTCGACACCACGTAGAATAGAAGCACGCGCTTCTACACCAAATTGTAAAACTTTTGCAGCCATTTATTTAATTCCTCTGAAAAATAAAATTAAAATTGATTATTTCTTCATGATTGCCATGACGTCATCTTCACGCATAACAATATAGTCTTGATTTTCAAGTTTGACTTCGGTACCTGCATACTTGCCAAACAGGATTTCATCGTCGAGTTTAACGGATAAAGGCTGGATTTCGCCTGACTCAAGACGTTTACCTGGACCTATAGCGACAACAACGCCTCTAACAGGTTTTTCTTTAGCTGTATCGGGAATAACGATCCCGCCTTTTGATTTTTCCTCTTCAACGGCTCGTTTAACGACAATACGGTCTTGTAGCGGTGTAATCATTTCGACTAACGGTTTTTCTAATACTTCACTCATTCAGATGTCTCCTTAAGAATTATTACTATCACAACGAGGATATATAACTAACCCCTATTAAATTAAGAGGCCAATCATAATGATGTTTGGTAAACAGTACAACTGCTCACCAACATCCTTATATATGGGGCGCAAATGGAGGGAATTCAAGGGGGTTAAAGCGAGAGAAAACATCTTCTGTTATCATAGTTTTACTGGATTGCCATGCCCCGCACCTATCTTCACAGAAAGTATGTCATTGTAACGGTAATTTCTGTTATGAAATGTTTTAGGATAGGTGCGGGGCTCGCAATGACGCGTAAGTATTATAGATATTTGAAGGCATTATTATGAATAATAAGCAAATGATACAGACCAACGAGGCACCTCAGCCCATCGGTGCTTATTCTCAAGCGGTTCGAGTCGGTGATACTGTTTATCTATCCGGCCAAATCGCATTAGATACAAAAGGGGTTTTCCTTGCGGGTGACATTGAGGCGCAAACCCGACAGGTATTTAAGAATTTAGCGGCGGTTGCTTTAGCGGCAGGTGGTGAGTTGAATCAATGTGTAAAACTAACTATTTTTCTAAGTGATTTAACGGATTTTCCGGTGGTGAATAGCGTCATGGCTGAATATTTTTCAGCACCTTATCCGGCAAGAAGTACCATTGAAGTTTCAGCGTTGCCCAAAGGAGCTCGCGTGGAGATAGAAGGCATTATGCTACTAAATGCTTAAGACACTTTTTCTGCAGAGATAGCATGATTATTGCTAACGCTATGACGCAAGTACCACAGTAGACTTAATCCGGGTAAACAGGCGGCTAATGATAAGATAAAAAATATTGGCCAGCTAAAATAGGTCACAATCAAGCCCGCAAGGGGGCCAATAAAAACACGTCCAACGCTTGCTAATGCTGAAAATAATGCAAACTGGGTGGCAGTATAACGATGGTCACACAAGCTCATAATAAAAGCGAGGAAAGCAATACCTGCCATGGCATTGCAGAAGTTATCGGTAAAAATAGCAAATACCAAGAAGCCATAATGATGGCCAACTAAAGCGAGTTGTAATAACGCTAAAATAGCGCCCGCTTGTAAAATGCCAAAGTAAAATAACGCCGTAAATAAGCGTATACGTGTCATTAATAGTCCACCGGCTAACAGCCCTAACATGGTGGCAACAAAGCCAATCCCTTTGTTAACAAAGGCAACAGTGGTTAATGAAAAACCCAAGCCGCGAATTAAAAAAGGCGTTGTTAACGATACGCTCAGCGCATCACCTAGTTTATAAAGTATAATGAAGAGTAAAATGAGCCAAGCTGACTTTCTGTTGAGGAATTCTTTAAAAGGTTCAACCACAGCCGCATGTACACTAGATGGAAGCGTGCTTTGTTGTTCGATGGGGTTTTCACCAAACCAGCTAGCAAAAAGACCAATGCTCATCAGGCCAGCCATGATTAAATACATGGGACGCCACCCAAATTTATCTGCTAATACCAATGCCAAGGCACTTGAAACCAGCATACCTATTTTGTAGCCCCAGCTCGTTAACGTAGCCCCTAATCCACGTTCATTAGGTTTAAGTACGTCGGTTCTATAGGCGTCAATTGCGATATCTTGCGAAGCAGAAAGAAAGGCAACCAGGAAGGCGAGACTGACTAATAACGAGGGACTTGTTTGCGGATCCGCTAAGATCATGCCGGCGATGGCAAGTAATAAAGCGAATTGAGTGATAATCAGCCACCCGCGTCTACGCCCTAATAGAGGGGGTATCCAACGATCTAGCAAAGGTGCCCACAGAAATTTATAAACATACGGTTGACCAATCAAACCGAGGCTGCCAATGGCTAGAATACTGGCGCCGGTTACCGTAAACCACGCTTGTAAGGTGCTTGCGGTTAAGGCGAGCGGTAAACCTGATGAAAACCCTAATAATAAAGTAGCAAACAGGTTCCGTTTGTTAAGCTGGTTTGGCATCAGACTCTCCTAATATACGCTTCGCACTTGAATCTTCGGCGGCGTTCGCGCTCGATTCGCAATCCTCATGTATGTTGTATTACATTCCGGTTGCTTCATTCTCGCAGCGCCTTGCCGAAAATCCCATTGCTGTGAGTCTAAAAAAAAGGGAGGCAGTGCTCCCTTTTTTACTAAACACAACTATTAATTAGCATAATAAGCGGGATCCGCGATGACGCGTGAACGACCGCCTGCACCATATTGTACCAGTACATGTTGACCGCGATTAAAGCTCGGTCTCAGCCCTTGTACAATAGAGATTAAGGATTTGTTATGTAGCCTAATAACATATTCAATACCGTTTTGGCTGCTTAGCCCTTGTTGAGCATGGCTACCGGCTATTCCACCTAAAAGAGCACCACCGATACCAGCCGCTAAACTGCCGCTTCCCTGACCTATTTGTGAAGCAGCAATAGCGCCTAAAGCACCACCTGTGACGGTACCGACACCCACGCCTGTTCCACTATCAGAGACGCGGACGATGCGACTACTGACAACAACACCTTGAGCGACACGATGTATTTGTCCTGCATTGGCGGTGTCATAGACATTGGGTGACAAACAAGGTGCGCAGCCAGTTAATGTGATAAAACTGAATAATGATAATAAAAAATAATGTGTAATTTTCATAATAGACCCTTCAGTATAAGTCCTTTTTTAAGATAAAACGTAGGACTGTTTTTTAGGCTAATATAATTGTCCACCCCTTTTCCGTCAATGTTTGCCTCTTCATATGAGTAAGGAAAATAGTGGGTGAAATAAATCATCAAGCAGAGTTCAGCAGTAATTCACGGCTTCGAATGCTTTTTCCTTCTAGCAAATGGTGTAACGCAAGCCTAAACAAACGTTTAGCATCGAACAATTGATCTGGAGTGTTCCACTGTTCATGATAAATAGCTAACAGAGATGCACCGGAAAAAAGAAATAGTTTGTTAGTAACCGATGTATTTAAACAAATAAACAATCCTTGGCTAGGGATAAATTGGTAATGTTGATCCGCTAAAATGGGTTGTTGGGTTTGATTGTCTTGATTTAAATGGAGCGCATAGCCTAATTCGGCGAGTAATTGTTTTTCAAATACACGTAATACGACGTTAGGATTTTGTGGCAACATCGTTAATGCGGTTTGATAGGCTTGAAAAAGTGCAGGGTGAGGATCGTAACGATAAAGTAAGCGCATGAGTAATTCGTTGAGATAAAGCCCACAGATTAAAAGTTTACCGTGTAATGGTGGTAAAAAAAGTCCACTGGGTTCTGCATTTAATAAATTGAGTAGTTCTGTTTTTCCTCGCCAAGAGATTGATAAGGGAACAAAGGCTTGTAACAAACCTTTAAAGCGCGAATTTTTACTGCGCATGCCGCGTGCAGCTTTCGCAATAAGACTGATACGTCCTTGCGATGCGGTAAATGCGTCGACTAATAAACTGGAATCACGATAAGGTTTTGTGTGTAAAATATAAGCAGGTTCAAATTGTGCCGCGTTTAACATAAGCGCTAAGTAAATGAGATATTTTGTGCAAAAAGTAAACGTATATTTTTAATGGCGGATAACTTCCACTTCGCCTGGAAATCCAGTAATATCATCATATATAGGTATATTTTTTTGTAGCGTATCAATATATAGGGTAAATACCTACTAGACAATATCAAAAATTCCTACTAAAGATCTGAAGATACTCACAGCAATTGAATTTTTGGCAAGGCGCCGCGAACACGAGTCATCGGAGTGTATACAACATACATGACGATGGCGAGTTGAGCGGGAACGTAGACAAAAACTCAAGTGCGAAGAGTAAAAAGACTGTTTATTATTTTACTTAACTTGCTGTTATAGCGAGGGGAGCAATTGCATTGGCTGAAATTATTGTTATTACATCTGGAAAAGGTGGCGTGGGTAAAACGACGAGTAGTGCAGCCATCGCTGCAGGCCTCGCGTTTCGTGGTTTTAAAACGGTGGTGATTGATTTTGATATTGGATTACGAAATCTCGATTTGATTATGGGATGTGAACGTCGCGTCGTGTTTGATTTTGTGAATGTGATTCGTGGCGAAGCAAATATCAAACAAGCATTGATTAAAGACAAACGACTTGAAAATCTTTTTGTGTTACCGGCTTCGCAGACGCGTGATAAAGATGCGTTAAGCAAAGAAGGCGTAGAAAATATATTAGAAGAACTTAAAAAAGAATTTGATTATATTATTTGTGATTCTCCGGCCGGTATAGAACGTGGTGCCACCTTAGCAATGTATTTTGCGGATAGAGCAATTGTGGTTAGTAATCCTGAGATTTCCTCCGTGCGTGATTCAGATAGGATGTTAGGTATTCTGGATAGTAAGTCACGACGTGCGGAGTTAGGTTTAGAACCTATTAAGCAACATTTATTGTTGACACGTTATTCATTAACGCGCGTTGAAAAAGGCGATATGTTAAGCGTAGATGATGTATTAGATATCCTTTCTATTCCTTTGTTAAGTGTTATTCCTGAATCACAAGCCGTATTGCGTGCATCAAACTCCGGTGTGCCAGTGACTTTAAATGGCGAGAGCGATGCGCATCAAGCTTATGTCGATGCGGTTTCCCGTTTATTGGGCGAAGAAGTGCCTTTTAAATTTGTTAAAGCAGAAAAAAAAGGTTTACTACGTCGTCTCTTTGGTCGTGAGGAGGTAGCGACATGACCTTATTAGACCGTCTATTTCGTAATCGCACAAAAAACACCGCATCACTTGCGAAAGAGCGTTTACAGATTATTGTTTCTCATGAACGTAGAACGGGTACAGACAGCGATGTCGATTTTTTGCCTAAGCTACAGCGTGAATTAGTGGAAGTGATTGCGAAGTACGTAGATATCGATCAAGACCAAGTTAAAGTAGAGTTAGAGCGTGCCGGTAATTGCTCTATTTTAGAATTAAATATTACGCTACCGAATGCGAATGCGAATGCAGAGGCGACTACGGACAAACCCGAACTAGCTTAACTTTTGGGGATTAAACGTTTTTCTCCTGGTTTTGAAACGGCAACATAAACCAGGATAGCGTCCGATACTTTTATTTCATCAAATTCCGTTTCACCTTCTTTATAACGTTCCGCGTAGACTTCCACCTTAACCGTCATAGATGTGTTACCGACTTGTATGACTTCGGTATAAAAACTGGCGATGTCATAAATAAATAAAGGTTGTAAAAAGTTTAACTCTTTAACAGAACGCGTAACAACAGGGCCTTTTGATCGGCGAGCCGCGGCAATAGCGCCTGCGATATCGATTTGTGACATTAACCAACCGCCAAAAATATCGCCCGATTTATTTGCATCATTCGGTCGGGTTTTAACACGCAAGGTAGGATCTAAGTGATGGGTAGGTTTCACAATGCGGCCTTCTTACTTAACAAATAAGGTTTCAGTATAGCAAAATTTGAAACGTTAATGATTTGTTTTATTTGATTGTTTTAACCAATCAATCAGTTCAAGTGGTGTGTTGATCATAGCGGTTGCGTGCCATGAGTTAAGTTCTGCTTGATTAGGAATATAGCCATATAACGCAATTAAACTACGCATACCGGCTGCGTTGGCGGCGTCAATATCTCGTTTTGCATCACCGATATAAACACAGTGTTTGGGTGTGGATTTAATACACTCGCAGGCGTGTAATAACGGTTTAGGGTGGGGTTTGCTATGGCTTAGCGTATCGCCGCCCACAATACATTTTGCTTTTTTGAGTAAAGGAAAATGCTCGATTAAAGGCATGGTTAATGCTTCTGATTTATTAGTAACAATTCCCCATGCAACATGATTTGTTTCTAGGTGATCAATAAGTGTATCAACACCCGCGAATAATTGGGTTTGTTCGCAACTGTGTTGGCTGTAGTATTCGATAAATTGCTGACGTAAACGAGGAAACTTAGGATCTTTTTCGCTGAGATTAAAGCCCAATTTTAATAAACCAGCCGCGCCTTCGGAAATCATCGGACGAATAGCTGATAAGGGTAGTGGTGGAAGTTGTTGAGCTAGTAACAGTGCATTCAATGTGGCGGCTAAATCAGAAGCGGTATCTAATAAGGTGCCGTCTAAATCAAATAGTACCGCATCAATTTTTTCGTGGCTGTGTGATTTTACAGACATATTAAATTTGCTTTTGAAAAGCGGCAATATAATTGACGCGCAGATCATCGCTTAGCGTAACGCGAGGGATGAGCGGATTATAATGAATACCCTGTAATTTTTTTAAGCTTAGGCCCGCTTTGCGTGAGGCCATGGCAAGCTCTGACGGACGAATAAATTTTTTGTATTCATGCGTTCCTTTAGCTAACAGTTTTAATACGTATTCAGCGCCAATGATCGCGGTTAAATAAGCATAAGGATTGCGATTAAGGGTAGAAAAAAATAACCAGCCATTCGGTTTGACTAGATCACTGCAAGCTTGGATCAATGACAGGGGATCGGGTACATGTTCGAGTAATTCCATGCAGCAAGCGCTGTCGAAATAACCCTTTTGCTTATTTGCCAAGCTTTCTACGTCGTCGGCTAGATAGTTAATGTCGAGCGCATTTTCTTGGGCATGTTGCTTGGCAACCGCTATGAGCGGCTCGCTTTTATCAATTCCGGTGGCCTGGGCGCCCTTATAAGCTAGCCCTTCCGTTAATAGTCCGCCACCGCAGCCAATGTCGATAATTTTCTGATCCGGCAGAGATAGGTGGGTTTCTATAAACTGTAAGCGTATAGGGTTAATGGCATGCAAAGGCTTGCAAGGGCCCGTAGGGTCCCACCATTCTTCAGCTAGCGTAGAGAATTTATCGATTTCTACTGGATCACTATTCGACATAAAAAAAGAAACTCGCGCATTGGTTTTTCATAGAGGGCGTATTACAATAGTCTACATATACCCCCCATCGTGTGTCTATTGGTTATTACAGGAGTAGTAGGAGTTAGGATAACCCCGCCCATGTGACTATGGGGTCTGACTCATACTCATGCGAAGAGTATATTTATTTTAGATGCATATGAATAACCTTACTGACCGTGCTTATCGCGACGTCCTGAAAGAAATTTCAACATTGGCTAAACAAAAAGTAGCCAAAGAGCAGATCCCGCTTTTTACTACCTTTATACAACAATACTACGCGCACTCTGATCTAGAGACGCTCAAAAGTCGCTCTATAGAAAATTTAGCCGCCGCCGTGGTAGCACATTGGAAATTAGCTTATAAGCGTTTGCCTGGCCAAGACAAAATTCATGTGTGCAATCCCAGCATTGAAAAAGAAAACTGGGAAACTAAAAATTCAGTCGTGCAGTTAATTACAGCTGACAAACCGTTTTTAGTCGACTCGACTCGTATGGAGATTAATAGACAAGGTTTCAGTATATTTTTTACCATCAATCTAGGCGACATAAAATTACGGCGTAATGTTCAGGGAGAAATTGTTGAGATTTTAGAAAATGATGCAGCTTTGCCTGATATGCAAGTTGAAGCATTAATTTATATGGAGATTGATAAAATCTCTAATCAAGAGATCCTTAAAAAACTGGCGCATAAGCTTGAAAAAGTGCTTGCGCAGGTTAATCGGGTTGTAAACGATTGGCCTGCCATGTGCGCTAAAATGAATGAATGTTTACAGGAGTTAGAGGAAAATTCTTCTCTTTCTGATCGGGGCGATGTTGCTGAATCAAAAGACTTTTTAGCTTGGTTGCTAAGCGATCATTTTACCTTTTTAGGTTGCCGTGATTATGAATTAAGTAAAGATCATAAAGCGTTGCGTATGATCAAATCATCTGGCTTGGGTGTGTTGCGAGATGAAAGCCAAAGCAAAGAAGAAAAATCATTGACAGAGTTACCGCCGGAAGCACGGCGCTTAGCTTTTTCTCCGCAAGTCCTGGTTATTTCTAAAACCAATACCAAAGCCAGAGTTCATCGACCTGTTTATGCGGATTATATTGGGGTGAAGCGATTTAATGAGCAGGGCGAGTTAATTGGTGAACGTCGTTTTATCGGACTTTATACCTCAACGGTTTATCATAGTGATCCGCGTTATATTCCATTGTTACGCAGTAAAATCCAAGTCGTTTTACAAAACTCTAATCTCCCTTTAAAAGGGCATGCAGGTAAAGCTTTACTGGATATCTTATCGAGTTTACCGCGAGACGATTTATTTCAAGCCAGCACCGATGAATTGACTCGCTTGGCCTTAGGTATTTTGCATATACAAGAACAACGTGCGCTGCGCTTATTTGTACGTCAAGATACTTATAGACGTTTTATTTCTTGTTTGGTTTATATGCCCAAGGAAAAATTAAATACCGAACTTCAGAAAGAAATGGAAAAAATTCTGGTACGTGAGTTTTCTGGAATAGAAATTGGGTTTTCTACCTTGTTTGGTGACTCAAACCTGGCGCGGGTACATTTCTTAATTAGAACGGATCCTAAAAAAGAATTAACCTATGATGTTAAAAAAATAGAAATGCAACTCATCGAAGTGGCGCGCTCTTGGCGAGAAGAATTACGCCAAGCCTTAATTGAGTATTATGGTGAAGAGCACGGGTTACATTTAATTCAGAAATATAGCTATGCCTTTCCTAGTGGTTATAGAGATACTTTTCCGCCAGCTACGGCTGTGCATGATATTGAACATATAGAAAGAATTTCGCCCGAACGTCCATTAGAGATGAACTTTTATCATCCTAAGGATGCAACGGCAGTGCCTTTACGTTTTAAGCTATTTCAAGTCGGTAAACCTATTATTTTATCGGATGCACTACCTGTTTTAGAAAATATGGGCTTACGTGTTATCGATGAATGGCCACAAGAAATTACTTTAGAAAATGGTCAGCGGGTTTGGATTAATGATTTTGGTGTCAAGCCGGTTCAGATTGATTCGGTCAATGTTTCTCAAGTCAAAGAAATTTTTCAGGAAGCTTTCCGTAGAATTTGGTTTGGTGAGGTAGAAAATGATGGATTTAATCGTTTAATCCTCGCCGGCCAATTAACCTGGCGTGAGGTTTCTATTCTAAGGGCTTACACTAAATATTTACGTCAAATTGGTGTGCCGTTTAGCCAAACGTATGTAGAAAGCGTGGTATCACGCAATGCAGACATCGCTAGAATTTTAGTTAAGTTATTTAAATATTATTTTGATCCTCGGCGTCAGGGAGACAGTGATGTAGGAAATTTTATTGCAAGCTTAGAAAAGAGTTTGCAAACCGCATTAGATGCGGTGGTGAGTTTGGATGAAGATCGTATTTTGCGTCATTTATTTGAAGTGATGCGAGCGACTTTACGTACTAATTATTTCCAAAGAGAACCGAATGGCAAACCCAAAAGTTGGCTTGCGTTTAAGTTAGATCCAGTTCGAATTAGTGAGCTTCCATTGCCTCGACCTATGTATGAAGTGTTTGTTTATTCACCCCGTGTTGAAGCGGTGCATTTACGTGCGGCCAAAGTAGCGCGTGGGGGTATTCGTTGGTCGGATCGTCGTGAAGATTTTCGTACTGAAGTATTAGGCCTGATGAAAGCGCAGCAGGTTAAGAACGCTGTGATCGTTCCAGCCGGCGCTAAAGGTGGATTTGTTTGCAAGCGATTACCTGAAGGTGGTGATCGTGAAGCGATCATGAACGAAGTGATTGTTTGTTATCAAACATTTATGCGTGGTTTATTAGATTTAACCGATAATTTGCAAAATGGTGTACTGATTCCTCCTCAGGATGTGGTGCGTTATGATGAAGAGGATCCTTATTTAGTGGTGGCTGCCGATAAAGGAACCGCTAGTTTTTCAGATATTGCTAATGCCATTGCCGCCGAATATAACTTTTGGTTAGGTGATGCTTTCGCTTCAGGTGGTAGCGTGGGTTATGACCATAAGAAAATGGGTATTACAGCGCGAGGTGCTTGGGAATCTGTTAAACGTCACTGTAGAGCATTGGGCTTAAATCCCGACAAAGATGATTTTACCGTGGTCGGTGTTGGTGATATGTCAGGCGATGTATTTGGAAATGGAATGTTGTTGTCGCGGCATATTAAACTGGTGGCGGCATTTAACCATATGCATATCTTCATTGATCCCAATCCAAATCCAGAAAAAAGTTTTGTAGAGCGCCAACGTTTATTCAATTTACCTCGTTCTAGTTGGCAAGACTATAAAGCATCTTTAATTTCAAAAGGTGGTGGGGTTTTTAGTTGTTCACAAAAATCTATTCCTTTATCAGCGGAAATAAAACAGTTATTAGATATTAATAGAGACTTTATAACACCAGATAGTTTGATTCGAGCTATTTTAAAAGCCAAAGTCGATTTATTGTGGAATGGTGGTATCGGTACCTATGTTAAGGCATCCACTGAACGAAACGTCGATGTCGGTGATCGCACCAATGATAGCTTACGTCTCAATGGCAATGAATTGCGTTGTCGTATTGTTGCGGAAGGCGGAAATCTTGGTTTAACCCAATTAGGACGGATTGAATACGCTCAAACGGGTGGTTTGATCTACTCTGATTTTATTGATAATTCAGCGGGTGTTGATTGTTCTGATCACGAAGTTAATTGTAAGATCTTATTAAATGCCGTTGTAACAGCCGGTGATATGACCGTCGCGCAGCGTAATTATTTATTGATGGAAATGACCGATGAGATTGCTAAATTAGTTTTGTACGATAATTTCTGTCAAACACGAACGATTAGTTTAGCCGTTGCACATGCGCCACAAGAGTTAGAATTACATCGGCGTTATATAGAAGAATTAGAACGCGATGGTAAGTTAGATAGAAGCTTAGAGTTCTTGCCAGATGAAAAAGGCTTACTAGAACGTAAGGCCTTAGGAAAAGGCTTAACCAGTCCGGAAATTGCTGTCTTATTAGCCTATACCAAAATTTTGGTTAAAGCGGAGTTATTAGAGCAGCATAGCTTAGATGAAGATTATTTAATTCGGATACTTGAGTCTGCTTTTCCAAAACTATTACGCGGTCGTTTTTCTGAGTTTATGCAACGCCATAGTTTACGCCGTGAAATCATTGCAACTAAAATTAGTAATGCGATGGTCAATGACATGGGCGTTACCTTTGTTTTTCGTGTAAAAGCAGAAAGTGGTGCAGATATTGCTTCCATTGCGCGTGCTTATGCTATTGCACATCAAATATTTTCTTATCCAGAGTTGGTTAATCAGGTAGAAAATTTAGATGATACCGCCGCACCTGAAATACGTTATACGATAATGCGACAAATCAACCGCTTAATGCGACGTGCAACACGTTGGTTTATCTATAATTATAAAGATCAACTCAGCGATATCTTAGGGATGGTTAGCCGATTTAGAGCACCGATTATTTCTTTGCAAGAAAAGTTACCTCAATTGTTGATTGGCGAAGAAAAAGAACAATGGGAAAAGAGTGTACAAGGGTTACAGGATACCGGTGTACCTGAAATGGCAGCAAAACGTATTGCTAGCGTTGAGCATGAATATGCCTTACTTGATATTGTTGAAGCGGCACAAAAAAATAATTTGCCACTGAATAATGTTTCTGAACTTTATTTTATGATAAACGATAGATTTGAGTTTACTTGGTTGCGAGCACAAATTGCGAAGCAAGCCATTGAAACATTGTGGGATACCTTGGGCAGGGTTGCATTATTAGATGACTTAGATGTACAGCAGCGTCGCTTAACTGTGGCTATTTTGCAGTGTGTGGTCGAGCAAGGTGATAATAGTGTTTGTTTAGAGCGATGGGAGAATGATAATCCTCTATTCCTGCGTCGTTGGCAGCGGCTGTTAGCGGACTTGCGTGGCACCAGTGAACTGAAACTCATGATGTTTTCTGTGGTTGTGCGCGAATTAGTGAGCATGGTAGAAAGCTCGAGTAGCTCTTTATTGGAAAAACAGTAAGGGGTGAAGCGAGTTTTTATGCTGGAATGGGTTGGCAGCGACTACAATAAATGGTGCTACGTTGTGCAATGGTGATCATCTGTAAAATTGATTGGCACTGTAAACAAGGTAAATCTGCTCTACCATAAACTTGTAATTCTTGACTGAAATAGCCTGGCTTTCCCAGGCTATTTAAAAAATCTTTTATACTGCTACCGCCTTTTTTAATCGCACGTCGTAAAATGTTTTTAATGGCAACAACAAGTTGTTTTAATTGCAGAGACGATACATTTTTTGCAGGTAGTGTGGGGTGTATGCCAGCCATAAATAAAGCTTCAGTACAGTAAATATTACCTACACCTACGACGATATGTTGATCCATCAAGGCGGCTTTAATCGCGATCTTTTTGTGTTTCAGCTGTGTATGTAAATAGTGATGGTTAAAATGACGTGTTAGTGGTTCTACACCTAAATTTTTAAGTAAGGGATGCTCTTGTGGATTATTATTTGTCCACAAGAGCGCACCAAAACGACGAGGATCAGTAAAGCGCAGTAGGCAATTGTTGTTAAAGAGGATATCGATATGGTCATGCTTATCGGCTTTTACAGGCTTGTTAAGTACCTGTAATCGTCCCGACATGCCAAGATGTAAAATGACGGTGCCTAAATCAGTGCATAATAAAAGGTATTTGCCACGTCTCTGAAGTTGATTGATACGATAACCTATTAACTGTTGCAAATTAGTTTTAGGAATAGGCCAGCGCAAGCACGGCCGACGAACGATAACCTTCTGAATAGTTTGGTTTTCAATAAAAGGTTGTATGCCGCGTAGCGTAGTTTCTACTTCAGGTAATTCAGGCATTAGGGTTCTATTATTAGTTTATACAGTAAATTATACGCTTTTTATAAATTGCTTAGCTTTATTAGCTTACTCGCTGCATTTCCACTGTCAAGCATGCAGGCTGCTATTTTAAAGGTGCCGTCCTTTAATAAAAGAGCGGCGGGGTTATTAAACTTTTCAATACGTGCGTTAGAGGGAGTGTTTGCATTAAAGACACGATAAATGCTGTATTTTTCTTTAGGTTGCGCTGTTTTTGTCTCAAATACGTGTAGCATTTTTATAAATTCATGGTGCGTTATTTCAAATGCATATTTATCCGTACTAGCAGTAGATTTTACTTCTATATACCGTTTAGTTTGATGGTTTTTCCTTAGCACCAGATCATAAGGTTTACCGCTTTCTTTGTTTTTATTTAGCCAAGTAATGGTTATTTGTCGATCTTTAGGTGTATGTAGCTTAAATTTTCCCTTATTTTCATCTAGATTAAAAGTTGCGTCGGGGTATTTATTTTTATAATAATTTTGTAAGGCTTGAAAAACATATTTTTCACCTGCGTGGCCTAACTTTTGCTGTTCTTCTGTCGCTTGGAAAAAAGAAGAGTAGCCAGTATGGCGATTAGGGTTTGAAGCATAGCTGCCGCTTGTCCATTTTTGCGGACTTGAAAAGTAGGTACTCCTCTTTATTATGGGTGTTACTAAAGATGATGTGGCTGAGGTAGTTGCCTTTGCTTCTTCACCTTCATCGCTTTCAGATGATTCATTTTCAGAAGCAGTATCCGCCGAAGAAAAAATTGTTTCCTGAACGATATGGGAGGCTATTATTTCACCGGATTGAAGTAGTTCTAAGCTCTGACATAGGTGCTGAAATGTTTGTGGGTCTATTTTTTCTTCTTCAAACCATGCTTCTCTGTCATCGATTTTACTGGGATCAATATCCATTATTTCCCTAATATCTTGGCTAAGTTGCAATTGTTTTTTTAAATGATCATAAACTTTGAACTTATTTTTTCTTTCCATCCAATTGCCAGTGATATACAAGCTTAATTTTTTAAAATAATGTGGTACTGATATTTCTTTGAAAGGGTAGCATTGAATGATTTCTTCGCATTGATAGTGCTGTATAGTGCTTATTTTTTGATAAAGTGCTTGCAGAATAAGCTCAGGCGATGTATTTAGCTCCTTTGCTTCTTGAAGTGCGATAAAGGGTAATCTGGCTAGGAAAAAATCCTTTAAACTCGCATCGTAGATCAATGCAGATTGTTCGGGTTGGGTACGAAGATAATGTGTAAATGAGATAATATTAACACCACATAATTGCGCTAACTCAAGCGTTTCTTCGTGTGATAGACCACGAATTCGTTTCAGATAATACGGTGCATCTTTAAGCCGATCAGCTTCTTTTTCTTCAAAATAATAGAGGTTACTGGCAGGCTGCAGTGTATTATCTTCAGCCAATAAACTAAGTGCGTAAGATTTGATTTCGTTACAGTCTTTTAGCTTGAGTTGTTCTAACAAGCGCTTAAAAATAGAACTTGTCGCTAAGCTAGGTTTTTGCTTGATGATTGAAAGTAATTGACTTATATCACTTAACGCTAATTCATTTTTTATACCTAGATACTCTTCTAAATCCGTAGGTAATGCACTAGTATAATTTAAAAGCGGAATAATTTCTGGCGCTATATCAGAGAGTGCTTTAAATTTTGCCGAATATAGATTATTGATAGCATGTTCTTTTTCATCATTGGCTAATAAATAGCAAGAAGATTGCAAATGTTTTTTCACATGTTTTAGTAAGTGGTTACTGTTATCCTTTTTATGATTATCCCAATATTTTATGAGCTTAGTAAAAAAATATTGTAAATTATCAGCGTTTGTCAGGTGCTGAGTATATTTCTCATAAATATCAATAAAACGTATTTTGCGAACACCTATTTTGTTAAAGAAATTTTTAATTTCCTCGGCATTATAGTTTGAAGAAAGTATTTCATCTGTGTCAATAACCACATCCAAGCCAGGAATTTTTTTATCGTTGTTAGGCCAATAGCACGTTTCAGCAGTTATAAAGTGGTTGTTTTGGTTTAGTAAGGGTAGTTTTCTAAGTTGCTTAATTTCAGTTTTTTTTAAGCCGATAGCATACTTGGCTAGATATTCAATAATAGCTTTATGATTAGCTGGTGTTATTTTATGGTTTATTTCCCCGTGTTCAATCCAGTTTATAATGCTTCGGCGTATGACAGCAGTAGGCGACAATGATGAATTGAGACCAATATTTTTTAAGAGTTTTTCAATAATTTCGGAGCGGTACGCGGTAGAAATTAATTCATTGGGTAAAATGACTGAGTCTAAGCCCTTAACCTGTGGTATAGCAGAGGCTAAATAACAGGATTCAACCGGCTTAAAAGTATTAGCGCAGGTTAAAATAGGTATTTTGCGCAATGCTTTTTTTTCAGAATCCTTTAAATGAGGTAGTATAGAAAGGTAATGTTGCGCAATATATTCAATAATAGCACTATGATTTTCGTATGTTATTTTTGTGTTGATATTTCCATGCTCAATCCACTTAAAAATACTTTTACGTAGAACATCCAGTGCATTTATTTTTTCATGTACACCAATATGAATAAAAAAATGCTTTAAAAACGTTAAGTTATAATCAGGAGAAATCCATTCTGCATTACTAATGATATCTTCTAGCCCAGTAGTGGGTACAGAGAGATCAGGAAGATAACAAAACTCTGCTCTTCTAAATTGCTTAGCCTTTGTGAAAATAGGAAGTTTTTTCTTTAGTTTTTCTGTTTCTGTGGTTGTTAAATCCTGAATAGCTTTAGCGAGATATTTAATGATCTGAATATGATTTTCACTATTTATTTTATTAGCGATACTATTGTTATCTATCCATTGGAATATAGTGTGTCGAATGACGGCAATAGGTTCTGCTAAGGCGGTAGCGCCTAAGTCACATAGCCATTTTTTTAAATGTTCATTTTCAGGTATATAATCTTTATTGATGGAATTTAACTCTAGAACATTTGGTATAGGTGTTTCTTCTAAATAAGCGTCTTGTAAGGTTAATAAACTGCCTTGTTTGCTTTTTAAAAAAGGTTTATTTGCAAAAAAAATACTTAATTTTTTTATAGTATGCTGCTGTAATTGTGTAAAGAGAAAACTAATGAAATCTTTATAAGCAGTTTGGTCTAGTTGAGGATAATATAGCCTAGGGAAATCAGTTAACAATATTGCATAAGTAAATCGGCAAGCTTCAGATTCAGATAATTTTTTCTGGTTTCGTATCGGGTAATCGATCAGATAAGGCGTAATTTTTTTGTTTTTAATGCATGGAAAGCGTTTGAAAAACTCTGTGCCGTCAACCTGCGCTTCTCCCAATTTAAGTAATCTTGAAGAAGACTCATAAGCGGGCAACCAAGCTATTTCATTTTTAGTTTGATTGAAGCCATCTAAAAAAGCCTTTTGAAAAGCCCTATAGGGATGCGTTATTCCGCGTGTAAAGAGTTCTATGACATCATTTTTTAATGAAGGTAGCATCGCTAAGTCACTGAGTAATTTTAAGTGTAAATAACCCAATTGTGTTATTAAAAAACTATTCCATTCATTTTCATGTAACTGTGTTCTATCTAGGTTCAGAATAAAAAAACTATTACTGTGATAGGGCAGTGTTAAATTCAATTGCGTGGGTAAGGTGCTATAACATAGACCGTGCACAGGATAGATTTGTGTTGCTTTTTCATCCATTTTTAGTGCAAACGTAAAAGGAGCATAGTCTGATTTTTGTATTTTATCGGGGTATATAAAACGACTAGCGCTCCGTGTTAATTCCTTTACATTTTTTGCCACTGCTTGAACATATTGTTTTAATAACCAACTACTTGCTATTTTTTCATTGATATAAAAATCGACGCGTTGAAATTTCTCGTGTGCCGTTATTACTCTTTCTAAGTGATGTTTTTCTCCCTCTATATTAATATTCAATTGATTAATTTGACGTAAAAAGAGTAATGCTTCGGGTTGCTGTATCATTGCCTTGAGTTGTTGTTTTACAGCCGCTGCGTCTGTCAGCTTTAGAACAAAATTAACGTACTTATGCTGATAATCGTAGCTTTCATGAAAAGGAAGTTGCTCATCGTCGCACCAAATTGGGATAATTTGCCAGGGAATAAGGTCAGAAGCTTGCCAGTGTGTCTTATCAAAGCGGAATGAATAACCGTTAGAATAGAGTATGATGCAGTTCGATACATTAAATAAGGCTTTAAATCCTAGTCCTTTATAACCTGTTTTGTTTAGATCAGTGGCTTTTACCTCCTCAATTTGAGAAGCGTAATCACATATTCTTTCAATGTCATTATAATCAAATCCTTTGCCATTGTGCCGAATAATAAGATAATTATGATATAAGCTAAACTTAATTTTAACGGATGTTTGTTGCTCGCAAATAGCATCATCCGCGTTTTGCAATATTTCAAATAGAAATTTACTTTGGCCACTTAAGGCGGTTTCGATAACTGTATTGGATAAATTAGCCAGTGTTTGGCTTAAGGGATTTTCAACATATCGCTTAGTAATACTATCAATATGTGTCTTTGGATTTTGGTCTGTATCAGTTAACATCATGCTTCCTTGCAAAATAACAGCGAGAGTATAATTAACTCATTAAAAAAATGGTATTCTTTACTGGATTGCCACGCGCCTACGGTGCTCGCAATGACGACATGATTAATCTTTTACTACTTTGCTAACATCGCTATGCCATCTCCCTTTATTCATCTGCACCTTCATACGGAATATTCTTTGAGCGATGGTTTGCTTCGTATTGATGAGCTGATTGCTAGAGCTGTGGCATTGGCTCAGCCAGCGATTGCAATAACCGATCAATCGAATCTATTTGCGACGATTAAATTTTACCAAGCCGCCATCAAGGCAGGGATTAAACCTATCATAGGAGCTGAATGTTGGATAGAAAATAGTCAATTTCCTGCACAGCCATTCCGATTGATTTTATTGTGTCAGAATCAGCAAGGTTATCAAAATTTGATCCACTTAATATCCCGTTCCTATGTAGAAGGGCAAGGCGATAAGCCGATTTTGCAACGAAGTTGGTTCAACCAATACACAACCGGTTTAATTGCTTTGTCAGGTGGTAGCGAAGGTGATATCGGTCAAGCTTTGTTCAAAGAGAAGCCGACACAGGCTAAGGAATTGTTACAGTCATGGTTATTGCTTTTTCCTAATCGTTTTTATTTAGAACTACAACGTGTGGGTCGCGTGCATGAAGAAGAATATATCGGGGCGGTAACAGCTTTAGCTGCTGAATGCAGTACGCCGGTGGTAGCGACTAATGACGTACGATTTTTATTTGCAGCCGATTTCGACGCGCATGAAGCGCGCGTTTGTATTAATAGTGGGTATATCTTAAATGATCCCAAGCGTCCTAAAGTCTATACCGAACAGCAATTTCTCCGCTCTAGTGAAGAAATGCAACATTTGTTTACTGATATTCCATCAGCGCTGCTTAATTCAGTCGAGATTGCTAAACGTTGCAATCTAGAATTAACGTTTGGCAGGAGTTTTTTACCTAATTTTCCTATTCCTCAGGGAATGACACCCGAAAGTTTCTTAATAGCAGAAGCTAAAAAGGGATTGTTAATGCGTTTAGAAAAAATGAGTTCAGATTTTATCCGGGATTCGTCTGACTCTTTACCTTCTTCAACAATAGAAGAAGTCGCTGAAACTTCTACGGATCGCAAAACGATTTTTTTCGATAGACTACAGACGGAACTTGAAGTTATTAACAGTATGGGGTTTGCCGGTTATTTTCTTATCGTGGCTGATTTTATTCGTTGGGCAAAGGAACAGGGTATTCCCGTAGGACCAGGGAGAGGTTCGGGTGCAGGTTCATTAGTGGCCTATGCTTTACAAATTACTGATTTAGAACCACTGCAATACGGTTTACTTTTCGAACGTTTTTTAAATCCAGAACGTATTTCTATGCCAGATTTTGATATTGATTTCTGTATGGAAGGACGTGATCGGGTTATCGATTACGTAACAGAGCGCTATGGGCGCGAATCAGTATCACAGATTATTACCTACGGTAGTATGGCGGCACGTGCGGTCGTCAGAGATGTAGGGCGTGTTCTGGGTTATCCCTATGGGGTGGTCGATAAACTTGCCAAATTAATTCCTTTTGAGTTAGGAATTACCTTAGAGAAAGCGCTTATTCAAGAGGAACAGCTTAAGCAGCGCTATGATAATGAAGATGAGATTAAAGTATTAATTGATCTGGCTAAAAAATTAGAGGGTTTAGTACGTAACGTGGGCAAGCATGCGGGGGGCGTTGTGATCGCGCCTTCTAAGCTGACTGATTTTTCCCCCCTTTATTGTGAAGCAGGCTCAGAACATTGCCTGACCCAATTTGATAAAGACGATATTGAAAAAGTGGGTCTTGTTAAGTTCGATTTTCTTGGACTACGTACGTTGACGATTATTGACTGGGCTGTGCAATCAATTAATTTAAAAAAATCCAAAAATAACGCACTATACTCACAGCAATGGGATTTTCGGCAAGGCGCCGTGAAGGAGAGCACCCCCAGTGTATATGACATACATGAGGATTGCGAACCGAGCGGGAACACAGCCGAAAATCCAAGTGCGAAGAGTATATTGGATATAACAGCCATTCCACTGGATGATCCCAAGACCTTTGCTTTATTAAAAGCCTATAAAACGGCGGCGGTGTTTCAATTAGAATCACGGGGTATGCGTGACCTCGTAAAGCGATTACAGCCTGATACCTTTGAAGATATTATTGCCTTGTTAGCGTTGTTTCGTCCCGGACCTTTGCAGTCAGGGATGGTGGACGATTTTATTAATCGTAAACAGGGCAAAGCTAAAGTGGAATACCCGCATCCTTGTTTAGAACCTATTTTACGTCCTACTTACGGCATTATTCTTTATCAAGAGCAAGTCATGCAGATTGCTCAAGTATTAGCCGGGTTTACTTTAGGCGCGGCTGATTTATTACGTCGCGCGATGGGTAAAAAGAAATCAGAAGAGATGGCAAAACAACGTGCTATTTTTACACAAGGGGCACAAGAAAACGGTGTTGCTACTGATTTAGCAAATCAAATTTTTGATTTGATGGAAAAGTTTGCAGATTACGGATTCAATAAATCACATTCAGCCGCCTATGCACTGGTTTCTTATCAGACTGCTTGGCTTAAGGCACATTATCCTGCGGAGTTTATGGCGGCTGTTTTATCTTCTGATATGGAACACACTGAAAAAGTTGTGTTTTTTTTAGAAGAGTGTCGCTTAATGAAGTTAAAGGTGCTGCCACCGGATATCAATACCAGTTACTATAAATTTACTGTGACTGAAAAAGGTGAGCTTCGTTATGGTTTGGGCGCGCTTAAGGGTTTGGGTAGTGCCGTTATCGATATGTTAATAAAAAAGCGCAAGGAACAACCTTTTAAGAATTTATTTGATCTATGTCATCGTGCGGATCTACATAAATTAAATCGTCGAGGTTTAGAAGCGCTTATTTATTCTGGTAGTTTGGATAGTTTTGGTTTTAATCGCGCTACGCTGCAAGGCAGTTTAGAAGCGGCTTTATTAGCAGCGGAGCAGCAATTATCAGCTATCGCTTCAGGACAACAAGATTTTTTTGGTCTTGCCATGGTCTCAACGGAGCAGGAAATAACACAGCAAGCAGATTGGCCAACGTTACAGCGTTTACAAGCTGAAAAAGAAGTCTTAGGTTTTTATTTGAGCGGTCACCCTTTAGAAGATTATGCGCAAGAATTAAGCTATTTTATTACTTCAAATTTATATGAATGTTCTTTAAAAGCCGGACATTCACTGACGATCGCGGGCTGGGTGCTTAATATTCGATCATTATGGACCAAGCGCGGTGATCGTATGGCGATTTTAAATGTAGAAGATGCGAGTGGTCGCTTAGAAGTGACCTTGTTTAGCGATACTTATGCCACCTATAGAGATAAACTGAATAAAGATAAGTTGTTAATTATTGAAGGGGAAAGTCAACAGGATGAATTAACCGGTAATATTCGTGTCTTAGCAAAGAAAATATTAGATATAAGCGAAGCACGTGAAATTTATGCTAAACGCTTGCTGATAAAACTTTCTAAGCCTTTAATTAAACCCGGTCAACTTGAGAGCTTGAAAGAAAAGATGAGCATTTTTTGTCCAGGACTTTGCGCTACCGTGATTGAATACCATCATCCTGTGCTACATTCACGACTACAGCTCTGCTTAGGGGATGAATGGACGGTCAAACCTTCTGATGATCTTTTAACGATGCTACGGCAACTTTTGGGTGATGAAAGTGTCGTTATGCAATATTAATTGCGATTATGCAAAAAACAGCTTTTTACGTTAAGTAGCAGCAAAACTGGCGGAAACACAAGGGATAGATTATCATCCTTTTTTGTTCTGTACTTCAAACGGTTATGTGATGCTTAAAGATGGAAAGGTCATTGAAAGCCAACAGTTTCAAAGGCAACGCAATAAACCCAGAATCCATTCTCGTTCTTTTCACGTTCTTAGGCGTTGGTTTTTTAGGTTTTCGCTGACGCTACTTATTCTACTGAGTGGAATATTAGTGTGGCAAAAATGCGGTGATCCTACCTTTTTTCCTGTGAAGCATATTAAAATTAGCGGTGATCTGAATCATGTTAAGCGTGATAGCTTACAACAAATTATTCTCCCTTTTACGCAGAAAGGTTTCTTACGTTTAGATAGCCGTCGGTTAAAAGATAGATTGTTACAAGAATCGTGGATAGCTGCGGTAACCATAAAACGTTTTTGGCCCGATACCGTCGCCGTGAATTTCACAACAAGAATACCTGTGGCATTGATAGGTAATCATGATTTGCTTGATGAGCAAGGCAATGTGTTTAGTGCAGGGCAAGTGAATACAGCGTCGTTAGATCTTCCAGTGTTTGTTGGCCCCTTAGCTAATCAAAAATATCTATTACAAGCTTATGAAGCGATGCAGCCGTTTATTTCGAATTTATCATTAAAAATAAAGCTACTAAAATTAGTTGATCAGCAATATTGGTATTTACGTTTAAATAATGGTTTAGCACTTTATCTAAGTCGTACAGAACCTGATGTACAGCTAAAACGTTTTGTCGATGTTTATCCTGATGTTATTGAGAGCAAAGTATCTATGATAGATTACGTGGATCTTCGTTATGCACATGGTATGGCAGTAAAGTTTAAAAAGCGGGTAGCTTAATATAAAGATAGGTAGATAATGGATTTAGCGAACAGATTATTGGCACTAAGTTATTTAATTGATTGAAGGTAAAGAGATTATGGCAAAAAAACCGACTAAAAATTTGATTGTAGGTTTAGATATCGGTACTTCTAAGGTCAATGCCTTAGTAGGTGAGGTAACGCCAGACGGAATTGAAGTAATAGGATTGGGTGTTTATCCATCATTAGGATTAAAGCGAGGTGTGGTTGTTAATATTGATGCGACCGTTGATTCTATTCAACAAGCAGTCGCTGAAGCTGAAGCAATGGCAGGTTGCCCAGTGCGCAGTGTATATACCGGTATTGCGGGTAATCACATTCGTAGTTTAAATTCACATGGTATCGTAGCGATACAAAATCAAGAAGTAACCCATGCGGATGTTGACCGGGTGATTGATGCGGCAAGAGCGGTTGCTATTCCTGCGGATCAAAAAATACTGCATATTTTACCGCAAGAATTTATCATTGACAGTCAAGAAGGCATTCGTGAACCCATCGGCATGTCAGGTGTTAGACTGGAAGCCAAAGTACATATGGTGACTGGTGCTGTGAGTGCGGCACAAAATATTATTAAATGTATTCAGCGTTGTGGTTTAGAAGTATCTGAAATTATTTTAGAGCAATTAGCGTCTAGTCAATCTGTATTGACAGAAGATGAAAAAGAATTGGGTGTCTGTTTGATAAATATTGGTGGCGGAACAACCGATATTGCTATTTTTACCGAAGGTGCTATTCGTTTTACTTCGGTTATACCCATTGCCGGTGATCAAGTGACCAATGATATTGCGGTTGCTTTAAGAACACCCACACAAAGTGCTGAGCAGATCAAAAGAAAATATGCCTGTGCCTTAGCAGAGTTAGCGAGTTCAGACGAATTAGTTGAAGTGTCAGGCGTTGGTGATCGTCCAGGTAAAACACTTTCTAAGCGTGCATTAGCTGAGGTTGTGGGCCCTCGTTATGAAGAACTTTTTCATTTAGTAAAAACAGAATTGCACCGTAGTGGTTTTGAAGAGTTTCTTGCTGCAGGCGTTGTATTGACGGGTGGGGCATCCAATGTCAGCGGATGCGTTGAATTGGCTGAGAAAATTTTCAAATTGCCCGTTAGGTTAGGTAATCCGCAATATATCAATGGAAATACGGAAGTGATGACAAATGGAATGTATGCGACAGGTACAGGTTTATTACTCTATGGCTACCAACAGCAGTGTGAGCAACGTAAACCAAACCAAGCGCTATTGCGTGGAAAGATAACACGTATGAAAAACTGGTTACGTGAAAATTTTTAATCCTATACTCGCAGCCATTGGATTTTTGGCTAGGCGCCGCGAAAACAAAGCAACCGGAGTATATTTAACATACATGAGGATTGTGAGTTGAGCGGCAACACCACCAAAAGTTCAATGGCTAAGAGTATAAATAATATTACCTAAATTCGAGGAGTTAACTCATGAGTTCCCTATATGGTTTGGTTGATACCCCGTTGCAAAATGCCGTTATAAAAGTGATTGGTGTTGGCGGGGGTGGTGGAAATGCGCTTGAACATATGTTGGCCCAAGACATTGAGGGTGTTGAGTTTATCTGTGCTAACACCGATGCACAGGCACTGAAGAATTCATCGGCAAAATGTTTATTGCAACTGGGGCAGCAAATTACTAAAGGTCTGGGAGCAGGTGCGAATCCAGATATAGGGCGCCAAGCTGCTGAAGCAGATAGAGAACGTATTCGAGCAGCCTTGGAAGGCGCCGATATGGTTTTTATTACGGCGGGTATGGGTGGTGGTACTGGGACAGGCGCAGCGCCTGTCGTTGCAGAGATTGCTAAGCAAATGCGCATTTTAACGGTTGCTGTAGTAACCAAGCCATTCATTTTTGAAGGCAGGAAGCGGTTGCATTTAGCCGAAGAGGGTATAAAACAGCTAAGCCAGTATGTTGATTCCTTAATTACCATACCTAATAACAAGCTAATGAACGTTTTAGGAAAAAATGTTAGCCTTTTAGATGCATTTAAGGCGGTAAATGATGTATTATTCGGCGCCGTTAAAGGTATTGCAGCGCTAATTACTCGTCCAGGTTTAATTAATGTCGACTTTGCCGACGTTCGTACTGTGATGTCAGAAATGGGTATGGCCATGATGGGCACAGGAATTGGTTCCGGTGAAGACAGGGCACGTTTGGCTGCAGAAGCAGCGATTGCCAGTCCTTTATTAGATGATATCGATTTAGCGGGTGCGCGTGGTGTATTAGTGAATATCACGGCAGGGCCTGATTTATCTATTGGTGAATTCGAAGAAGTGGGCGAAGTGATCAAAGGGTTTACTTCAGAAGGTGCAACGGTGGTAGTCGGAACAGTGATTGATCCTGAGATGAGTGATGAATTACGGGTTACTATTGTGGTGACTGGTCTTGGAGCGGTTTATTCCAATCCAGTAGGAAGTGCCAGTTTAGCAAGAGCAGCCGATGGCTCTTTAGATTATCACCAACTTGAACGGCCCACGGTATTGCGCAAGCAGGGTGTAACAGCGACAGCTAAGCCTGTAGTGGATTCAAATGCGGCTGATATAGAGTATCTTGATATTCCGGCTTTTTTACGTAGACAAGAAGAGGTTTCTTAAGGGTGTACAGTCAAAGAAAACATAATTCAACAAAAGTTTCGCGTCCTATAAAACAACGCACCGCCAATGGTGTTGCTGCGAAAATGGCGCGTGCTTTAAAACAGCGTACCTTAAAAAATGTGATTAAAGCGGCTGGGATTACCCTACATAGTGGTGAGACGGCTATTTTAACTTTACGGCCAGCGCCTATTAATACCGGTATCGTTTTTCGTCGAATTGATTTTAACCCGATTGTCGAAGTACAAGCGCGTGCTGAACATGTAGGTGATACCACCTTACAAACGACTTTAGTCAAAAATGGTGTTCGTGTTGCAACAATTGAACATCTGATGTCAGCGATGGCAGGGTTAGGTATTGATAATGCCTACGTTGATATTACTGCCTCAGAAATCCCTATTATGGATGGCAGTGCAGGGCCGTTTATTTTTCTTATTCAGTCAGCAGGTATTGAAGAACAGAGCGCTGCAAAGCGGTTTATTCGTATTAAGCGACCTATCAAAGTGACGGATGGTGATAAATGGGCTTCTTTCGAGCCATTTGATGGTTTCAAAATTTCTTTCGAAATTGATTTTAACCATCCACTTTTTCAAAATCGTAGTCAAAAGGCAAGTATCGATTTTTCAAAGACTTCTTATATTAAAGAAGTGAGTCGTGCACGTACTTTTGGTTTCATGGCGGATTATGAAAAGTTACGTGAAGTACGTTTGGCTTTAGGCGGAAGCTTAGATAATGCTGTGGTGGTAGATGAATATAGAGTACTGAATGAAGATGGTTTGCGTTATGAAGATGAATTTGTTCGGCATAAAATCCTCGACGCGGTAGGTGATTTGTATTTACTTGGCTACAGTCTTATTGGTTCTTTTAGTGGCTATAAATCAGGCCATGCCTTAAATAACTTATTGTTGCGTCGTTTATTAGAGAATGAAGCTGCTTGGGAATATGTAGAGTTTGAGGATGAAGTTAAAGCACCCTTAGCTTATAGACGCGCCTTATTACTTGATCCAACCTGACTACTCCTTTTATTACATAGAAGCAGACAAAACCAAGCGTCGTACCGCGGCCGCCGTCCTCTGGCTTGACTGGTGATTGACCGCGGTATCCAGGAAAAGTAGAAAGTTGTATTTAGGGGTGATATTTGTGGGTCCCGCTATCAAGTAGCGGGACGACGAATTCGGGGGTTGTAGTTACTTATTTGAGTAGCTCGTCTAAAGCCTCATTGGCTAAGTTATCGACCCTATCATTTTCAGGATGACCGCTATGGCCCTTAACCCATTCCCATTGGATAGTATGTCGCGCCGCTTGCTCATCTAACTGTTTCCATAAATCGCAGTTCTTGACTGGTGTTTTATTGGCCGTTTTCCAAGCGCGGCGTTTCCATTGTGCTAACCATTCCGTTATACCTTTTTTTACATACTGCGAATCGGTGCTTAATACGATCTGGCAGGGTTTCTTTAATGCTATTAACGCTTGAATAGCCGCCATGAGTTCCATACGGTTATTGGTTGTATTGAGTTCTGTGCCAGATAACATTTTTTCTTTTTCTCGATAACGTAGCAATACGGCCCAAGCACCTGGACCAGGATTTCCTCGGCAAGCACCGTCAGTAAAGATTTCTATTTTAGGCGGTGTAGGCACAGTGAGCTCCTCGTACGTTAGAGGCTAAGGCCTTGTTGGTTAATACCGGTGGAAATTGCCAGGCAAGACTCAAGCGGCTAAGTTGTCGTATATGTTTTTGAGCGATAATTAAATAAATTCCTCCCAGATAAGGAAATAACCACGGCGATATTTGTTCTAACCAAAATAACTTATCAAATAACCAGGTTCCGGATCGGCTGGTGAGAGGGGGACGAAAAAAGAAACTTTCTGTGTGACAAATTTGTCCGCCTAAATGTTGAACCCACTGACAAATAGTGGGAATCGTATAAAAATAACCGTTCCAAGGTGGAGGCTTATATGAAAAAAGTTTATAAAGACCCCATAAGCTTGTTGGGTTAATACCTAAGAGAATTAAATGGCCATTCGGTGTTAATACTCGCCAGGCCTCACTGAGGATATGTTTTGCATTTTTATCACGCTCTAAAGTGTGGGGTAAAATGATGAGGTTAATGCTGTCGCTAGCAAACGGCAAATCAGCGTAGTTACTTTGTAAAAAAGCACAATCGAGGGTGTCGTCAGAAGTGGATGCCGGAGTTTCGCTGATACGGATTTTGTGTGGAATAGGGCTAGCGGCAAGACTTGATAAAACGTGGTTGCTCAGCAGTAGTAAATGCCGGCCTGGATAATTAATCAATAAGCGACTTAACCGCTTATTTTCGAGTTTGAGCGCATTGTCGTAATTCAAGGTTTTTTCCCAAGTAGAAAATGATAGTCATTTCGTACACGATGAGAGCCAGATTAACCCCTTATTATGGCACAAGCAGGACTGACACGAAAAGTCGTCATTTTTGGGTTTTTTGAGATGGCGGCTGAGACAGAGCTTGTCTGAGAACAGGCCAAATCACAGGTAGGTGGCCCCATTTTTAACCCTAAAATCATCTGTTTTCAACCACTTTTGCCTAGAGTAAAAACCCTTTAAAAGATAGGTATTTTACTTACATATAGGCGCATTTCTTTGCTATATGTAAGCCTATTGGCTTGATCTCTGTAGGTCGCTCCCGTAACATCCTATTATGACTTATAAAACGCTCAAAATTTATACATTATTACTCACCCTATTGCTTGTTTTTGCAGTAGGTATTACGGCTTGTGTTCAGTTCCCTCCTTTGAGTGGAACCGCGACAACTGACGGAAATAGCGCTAGCAAGGTTGTTAAAACAGCCCCTACAGGGGGAAGTTTAGCTCCGCATGATGCTAAGGCGCTTTTTAGTGCAGTTCAAAAAGGAACCTTATGGGATCCTATTCGAGCTCACTTACAGTTAACGTCAAGTGAAGAACATCAGCCTGCCGTACAGGAACAGATTCGATGGTTTGTTAAAAACCCGGCTTATCTGAATGATGCAGTTAGCCGTGCTGCTCCTTATATGGGTTATGTTTATTCGCAGGTTACTAAGCGTAACTTGCCGACCGAATTGGTATTATTGCCTATTATTGAAAGTGGTTATAATCCGTCGGCTACCAACGCTTCCTCAGGCGCAGCGGGTATGTGGCAGTTAATGTCAGCTACAGCGCGTGCTTATGGTGTCCATCAGGATAAAGGCTTTGACGGTCGTCGTGACCTTTCTAGCTCAACCAATGCGGCTTTAGATTATTTAACTTATCTAAAGAGTTTCTTTGGTGGAGACTGGTTGTTAGCTATTGCAGCTTATGACACAGGTGAAGGTAATGTGCAGAATGCGATACGTCACAATACGCAGCATGATAGAAATACCCATTTCTGGGCGCTGCCATTGGCTTTAGAGACGCGTTCATATATTCCGCGTTTGTTGGCGCTCGCTGCGATTGTTAAAGATCCAGCAAAATATGGTGTGACTTTACCGCCTATTAGTGCCAAGCCTTACCTTGAATTGGTTAACGTAGGTAGAACGGGGATGAGTTTAGCGCACGCTGCTAAGTTAGCGGGTATGAACTTGTCAGAGCTTCAACAGCTCAACCCGGGTGTTAAGAGCAGTACAGCTGCCTTAACTCAAGGCCAGTTTGCTTTACCTATAGATAGGATAGCCTTATATAGGAAACAGTTAGCGGCATTGCCTTCTGGAGATAAGCTTGCTTTACAGCAAACGCCTAAACAGAAAACTGCTCCTAAGAAAACTATACGGTTAGCAAAAAATCAATAAGGATGTAAAACGGGATAGCGGTATCTACCACTTATCCCGTTTTTTTTGGCCTGTAGTATTTTCGTCATTGCGAGTGCAAAGCACGCGGCAATCCAGGAAATATGTCTAGATTGCCGCGTGCTTTGCACTCGCAATGACAATATATTACTTAAAGTTTTTCAGATAATTTCCAAAAGCGGTTTTAGTTTCAGGGTGTTTTAGAGCGTAGGCAATAGTTGCCTGTAGATAGCCTAATTTACTTCCACAATCATAACGTGTTCCTTCAAACTCCCACGCATACAATGGTTCGTTGGCTAATAAGGATGCAATAGCATCCGTTAGTTGAATTTCGCCACCTTTGCCCGGCGGTGTTTTCGCTAGATAAGGGAAAATAGCAGAGGTCAGAATATAACGTCCCACTACCGCTAAATTGGAAGGCGCTTGTTTAATGCTGGGTTTTTCTACAATCTTATCAAGGAGGCTTAGCCTATTTTCTTTAGCTTTATAACCAATAATGCCGTATTGATCACTTGCTTCGGGATTGATGGCTTGTACAGCAATCACTGAGTGTTGCTTTTCTTGGTACACCGTTAGCATTTGCTTTAAACATGACACTGAGGAATCAATTAAATCATCCGCAAGTAGAATAGCGAAAGGTTCATTATCAATCAGCGGTTGCGCGCAAAGGATAGCATGACCTAAACCTAAGGTATCTGGTTGGCGTAGGTAAATACAGCTGACCCCTTTAGGCAATATATTTTTAACGATCTGTAATAACTCATCTTTACCTGCTTCTGCAAGCTTGGCTTCTAGTTCATAGTTTGAGTCAAAATGATCCTCAATCGCATGTTTACTGCTACTGGTCACAAAAATCAATTCAGTAATACCTGCTGCAATTGCTTCTTCTACCGCATATTGAATCAATGGTTTATCAACAATCGGTAACATTTCTTTTGGGCTTGCTTTAGTAGCGGGCAAAAAGCGCGTACCTAATCCTGCGACGGGAAAAATAGCTTTACTAATTTTTTTCATGGATTGAATGTTTCCCCACGACCAATGCCGTAATAAGTGAAGCCTAATTGCTTTAAGTAATGTGGATCATAGAGATTTCTACCGTCAAAAATAGTGGGTTCTTTTAATTGTTGTTTGATATTCTCAAAGTCCGGATTAAAAAATAGATTCCATTCTGTGACGATAACCAGTATATCCGCATTCACTAGCGCCGCTTCTGGGCTTTCGCAGCAGCTAAAGTTTGGTTTTGTTTTATAAAGACGTTGTGCTTCTGGCATTGCAACCGGATCATAGGCTTGTATCTTCATGCCTGCCTTAAGTGCGGCATCAATTAATACACGGCTGGGCGCTTCGCGCATGTCATCCGTATTGGGTTTGAAGGAAAGTCCCCACAAAGCAATCGTTTTACCGCTTAACTTATTATTAAAATGATGTGTTATTTTTTCAAATAAAACACGTTTTTGCGCGTCATTGACTTTATGCACGGCATTAATAAGTTGTGGCGTATAGTGAACGCTTTTTGCGGTGGCTTCTAAAGCCAGTACATCTTTAGGAAAGCAGGAGCCCCCATAGCCCGCTCCGGGGTTAATGAAATGATAGCCAATGCGCGGATCGGAACCGATACCGATGCGTATCTGTTCAATATCAGCATTTAAGCGTTCTGCCAAGCGGCTTATTTCATTAATAAAACTAATTTTGGTTGCTAAAAAAGCATTCGCCGCATACTTCGTGAGTTCCGCAGAACGAATATCCATCGCGATCAAACGATCATTATTGCGATTGAAAGGTTTATACAATTGACGTAAATGACTTTCTGCATCGATACTATCGGTACCAATGATAATGCGATCCGAGCGCATGAAGTCATTAACGGCCGCGCCTTCTCGCAAAAATTCTGGATTAGAGGCTACATCAAAAGCAATAGAAAGCTTTCGTTTACTGAGTTGTTTTTGAATAACAGCGCTTACTTTATCAGCTGTGCCTACAGGAACAGTGGACTTATTAATAATAAGACGAGGTTCAGCCAGTGAAGCACCAATGGTGTGGGCAACCTCTAAGACATGGCTTAAATCAGCTGAACCATCTTCATCTTGCGGAGTACCGACAGTAATGAATTGATAAAAGCCATGATGAACGCCTTCCTCTGGATCATGGCTGAAATTCAATCGACCTGCCTCTAAATTTTTTTGTAATAAGGCAGGCAGATCTGGCTCGTGAATAGGGCACTCACCTTGTTTCAAGCGTTTGACTTTTTCCTGATCGATATCGATACAGAGGACCTGATTACCGTGTTCGGCTAGACAAGCGGCAGTGACCAGTCCAACATAACCAGCCCCAAACAGATTAATACACATAAGAATTTTAATAAATACTAGAAATATTGCGATGGTACCCTATAAAATGGGATGCAACAACGTAGCTTAACCGCCATACCCAGGAGCGGGGCTTTTAAGAGCCATCAGCTTATGCAAACTATCTTAATTTTTTTGATTCAAATGCTTAAATAGGATATCTCAAGGCAGATCAATCAAGGATACCACGACCAGGGTACGTTCTGGTCGTTTTAGTTATCCAATACTGTTTGCCGGAAGGGGACTTTCTGCCAGCAAAGCAACTGCGTCGCGATTTAAGTAGTGTCGTTAGGAGACAAATGAGTTAGTTTTTATTTTACAACTATCAGCTTCAGCAGTAGGCGAGTATTTATCTTCATTCATTGTGAAAAATCGACCATAATAAGGGTGGTTATCATTTCTCGGTGTCTCTAGACAATAAACGATAGCAGCTAATAATTGCATTATTGGAGAAAAAAAGATTAGAAAAAAAAAGTCGTTGGCATGAAAATTTTTTGTAGGTTGGGTAGAACTTCCAGTATTTTCAGTTTCCTGCTTTTCTCCGATATCGGGGGTATTTTTATCGTGCTCTGAATAGTTTGCTGAACTATTGGAGGATTCAAATGTATTTTCTTCATTTTCTTCTGGAAATGCATTACACTCAGAATGAGCCGTGTTTGTAGTTCCTTCATCCTCAAAATTTTTAGAATTATAATTTGAATAATATCGGCTTAATTTTTCCGGTGAGTTAACTTCTCCATAAGCGGCATTTAATGTTTGGGTTTGTCCAGAAGTATCTGCCCCTTTTGTCTTATCAGGATGAAGCGTTCGAATTCGATTTCGGTATTCTTGACGAACTTTCTTGAAACCGTCAGTTAGGAGTAATATTTAGGAGTTTAAAAATATCATATGCCATAATTAAATACCTCAAATCATTTTCGCAATAATATATTATTAACCTTAAGCGTATATTAACATGAATTTGGATAAACATACGGTATTTCTTTAAATTAACGGTATTTTATGAAATGCGACGCAGCAGATTAACTTAATTACTTCTAAGGGGGCCGGGCTTTTAATAGCCATTATCTTATGCAAACCTATCTTAATTTTTTGACGCATATTCTTGAATGCGGTGTGTCCAAGACCGATCGAACGGGTACAGGCACTCTCAGTAGTTTCGGGTATCAAATGCGCTTTGATTTGGCGCAAGGTTTTCCATTAGTAACGACTAAAAAAGTGCACCTAAAAAGTATTATTTACGAATTATTGTGGTTCTTACGTGGCGATACCAACATTCGTTATTTGAATGAACAGGGTGTGACTATTTGGGATGAATGGGCTGATGAGTTAGGAAACTTGGGTCCTGTGTATGCTAAGCAATGGCGCAGTTGGCAAACCGCCGATAATAAAAGCATTGATCAAATAAGTCAGTTAATACAGCAGATAAAGACCAACCCAGATTCGCGGCGTTTAATTGTAAGCGCTTGGAATGTTGGTGATTTAGATCAAATGGCGCTTCCACCTTGTCATTTACTGTTTCAATTTTATGTAGCAAACGCACGGCTTTCCTGCCAGCTTTATCAGCGCAGTGCCGATGCCTTTTTGGGTGTACCCTTTAATATCGCTTCTTACGCGTTGTTAACACATATGATTGCACAGCAGTGTGGCTTAAAAGTGGGTGAATTTGTTTGGACGGGCGGCGATTGCCATATTTATAATAACCATCGTGAACAAGTGCAATTACAGCTATCGCGACAACCACTTTGTTTGCCAAAACTCGTAATACAGCGTAAACCCGATTCTATTTTTGATTATCGCTTTGAAGATTTTGTATTGAGTGATTACAAATATCATCCCGCTATTAAAGCGGCTGTTGCGGTTTAGTTAGAAAAAATTTGATTGCCAGTAAGGCCAGGGACTTTAGTGAATACCCGTGTAAAAAATATTTCGTGCATGTTAACAGAGGGTGTTGAATCGCATCCAAATATCTCTGATAAATTGAACTATTACTGCACCCAGATAATCACCTATTTAAACCCGCCTCTTTTTGATAAAGAAAAAACCATAGAGGTGAAACAATTAATCGAGCTTACCCAACAGATGCAAGCTGGAACAATAGAGCCAGAAGATTTTTATAAACAATCTATGCAATCCATTGAGCAGATACGTTCGCAAATACCGCCACTATCTTTTGCCTGGAGATTGCTTGATATAGTCGCTAGTTTGGTCGTGATAATCATGATCATTGTTCTGCCCCTAGGAATACCTATCGCGATAGCCTGTGGATGCTATACGGCTGTGAAGGGTAATAAATTTGAATTTAGTTTTTTTAGCAAAAGTTCAAAAGAAAAGAAGCTTGATGAAATCAAAGTCTTGGTTAATAAAATAAAGAATGTTAGCGCTAAGCTTGCTTCGGTTACTGAAAATAGTGACGTAGGGGTTGAGCACAGGACGATAGCATCAAACATGCGCTAGCTTAGCGTATGTTTGATTTTAAAGAGAAGTGAAATAGTAAAATCTATATCTATACTAGCCAAACACGTAACGTCCGGTAAGTTGGACAGTTTGTGTCGTTAAATTTCTTAAGTTAAAAGGCTGGCTAAAGCTAAGTATGTCCTCATGTGTTGTTTCAAATGGATCAATTTTTACTCGACCAAAATTATTATAGTTATAGCCCAAACTTAACCAAAAATTTTCAGACACTAAAAAGTCCAGTCCTGCACCTACACCATAACTAAAACTCGTATTACGTGAATTCGGGGATGTAAGTACTATAGGTTCGCCTGGTAGCACATCAAAAACGTAAGGTTCTTGTTGTTTGGCTTGATTCCAAGAAGCACCAAGGCCTAAATTGACATAGGGCATGATACGACCCCAGCGATAGATATCCACTTTTAAATTCGCTAGCAAACTATTTTGTAAAAACTCGTAGTTTGAGCTTTCCGCTAGGGTATACTGATCATCTGAAATATCAAATTCCATGAGTGTTTTTTTATTCTCAAGATTAGCATATTGATAGTGTAATCCTAAGCTAATAAAGGGGAAATAATTTGAATCCGCTTGATAAAGTTGAGACCATAAAAAACCGGCTTCTAGTGTGAAATTGCTGGGTAAGGGACGACTTCTTGGGAACATGGACAAAACCTCAGACTCAGTATTATCTAACTCAGCGTTTTCTACATGGCTATTTGGGTTCAATTGAGAATCGAAAGCATGGCCCAAACCAACATCAAAATAGAAGCGAGGTTTCATTGAGTGAAAGCTGGTAGTTCCTTCTGCGTGTAGCATGGAGGCAAAAGTGGTGCATGCAAAAGCAGATAATAAAACATAAGGTTTTATATTCATTCAGCTAACTCCTTTAGAATAAATTCATGGGGAAGCAGAAATTAGATCAATGGTCCATTTAGGGGGTATTTTTGTTTAATTTATAAACAAAACGAACTATTTTTATTGGGGAATGCTTTACTCTATTATATATATTCTACTTTATCAATTTCTAAGTTAAGTAGATCGGTAGGCGTTTGTACATCGATAGCATTGCCTTCTTCTAAAGCGGCTGTACAGTTTAACCAAATCTAGTATTTTTAATAAAACTTTAAGCTAATTTGGTTATGATATTTTTGTATTTCCCTTAGAATGCAACTGAATATGCTTAGTGTAGATAATAAAATTATAAGCGTTATTATTGTAGGTAATGTAGAGGCTGGTAAAACGGCTTTAATGAATCGTTTAGTCGGCAAAGAATTCCCCTTTAATTATGCGCCTACTACGGGTGTAGATTTTTTTCTTCTTAGGAAAAAGCCAATAAAATTCCATATGTGGGATTTATCAGGAGCGGTTCGCTTTGAGCATTTAAGAAAATCCTTTTACAAACAACTCTTGCGCGAACAAGCATCAATTGTTATTTACGTATTAGATTCCACTAAAGACGTGGAAGAAAATAAAAGAATATTTCAGGAATTTAATAGAGAAATTAACGCCGAAGTTTCTATTTCCAATTGTTTACAGCTGATTGTTTTCAATAAAAGCGATGATGAAAATTCTAAGCTTTCTCAAGCGTATATCCCGGAATTTAATGCTATTAATGTTCCGTATATTGTTTGTTCTGCGAAGACAGGGATGGGGGTTGAGAAGATAGGGGAGTACTTCAATGATGTGAGTGGGTTAGTATCTACAGAAGAATTACTGCTCTCTAAAATTGAAGAATACAGCAAAGTATTAGATAAAAAGCATTCTCAAATAGCTAAAAATAAGTCCACTGCTCTTGAAGCGATTGCTAGTGCATGTCGTTCTAGAGGGATGGGTAAAGGATCTTTGTCTACAGCGCAGATTGTTGAAATTAAACGCATTATTAGAGATGAAAAAGAAATCATCAAGCAACATAGACATTGGTCTGTGTTTAATTGCTTTTTTAATTTAGTTGGCGCGGTTAGCCCGTTAGTTCTAGAGCGCCGTGTGACGAGTCATAATCTGTGGATTGAATTGGATAATTACTTAAGTACTCAAAGCGAATCTTTGAGATCATCTTTAAATTATAGAGTTTAGATATATTCTACTTTATCAATCTCTAAATTCAGTAGACCGGCTGGTGTTTGTACATCAACGGTATCACCTTCTTCTTTGCCTATTAAAGCCCTTGCGATAGGTGAGGCCACTGAAATTTTACCGAGTTTGATATTCGCTTCGTCTTCACCAACGATCTGGTAAGAAACTGTTTCATCTGTTTTAGTATTAATAAGCTGAACGGTTGCGCCAAAGATAACTTTGCCATGGTTCGGCTTTGTAGTGACATCAATGATTTCTGCAGTAGCTAATTTACTTTCGATTTCAGCAATTCTTCCTTCAATAAAACTTTGTGATTCTTTTGCCGCGTGATATTCCGCATTTTCTTTGAGATCACCGTGAGCACGTGCTTCTGCAATAGCATCAATGACTTGTGGACGTTTGATGGTTTTTAACTCTTGTAGTTCGTGCTCTAAACTTTTAGCGCCGGCGGTTGTCATTGGAACTTTCTTCATGATTTTTTTCTCTGAGTTTTCAAATCCGTATTTTTATGTGTATAAACATCATAAGATGATCATACCCGTTTTAAATGATTTTTTCGAGCTTAGCTTTTCTGGGTAAAGAATTTTTTAACACTTTCAAACCATTGGCGTGCTTTAGGGTAGTGATTTCCCGTTTGTAATTCTTTCTCAAGGTTTGTGAGTAGTTCTTTTTGTTGCTTGCTTAAATTAACCGGTGTTTCTACAAAAACACGACATAGTAAATCACCCGTTACTGCAGGCCGTCCCGGAACACCTTTGCCACGTAAACGTAAAATTTTTCCACTCTGGGTTTCGGCGGGAATATGTAGTTTCACAATACCGGTTAATGTAGGTACTTCAATTTCACCGCCTAATATGGCTAAGGTAAAGCTGATAGGAACGTCACAATATAAATGGTTACCTTCGCGTTTAAAGAGTGGATGCGGTTTTAGGTGAATTTGTACATACAGATCACCCGCGGGCGCACCATGCAACCCACCTTCACCTTCTCCGCTTAAACGGATTCGATTGCCTTCATCAATACCCGCAGGGATTTTGACGGATAAGGTTTTAGATTCTTGTACTTGGCCTTGGCCACGACAATCCGGGCAGGGGTCTTTTATGATTTGGCCATGACCATGACACTCAGGGCAGGTTTGTTGAATCGTGAAAAAGCCCTGTTGAATGCGTACTTGTCCTTCACCCGCACAGGTTTTACAGGTAATCGGTTGGGTTCCTTTACGTGCACCGGTGCCGGCACAGCTTCGGCAAGCAACGACACGAGGAATACGAATTTCTACGGTCGTACCATGAATGGCAGATTCTAAATCGAGTTCTAAGGTATAACGCAGATCCGCGCCACGTTGCGCACGCTGGGGTCCTTGTTGTCCACGGCCGCCAAAAATATCACCAAAGACATCACCCATGTCGCCAAAGACGTCACTGAAATTAAAACCGCGTGAGCCACCTGCGGAGCCACCACCCATGCCTCCTTCGAGACCGGCATGGCCAAATTGATCATAGGCAGCACGTTTACGTGAGTCGGATAAGACTTCATAAGCTTCTTTTGCTTCTTTAAACTTTTCCTCGGCTGTTTTGTCCGATTTATTCCGATCGGGATGATATTTCATCGCAAGTTTGCGATAAGCCTTTTTTAATTCGCTATCACTCGCATTTCGAGGAACGTCTAATACTTTATAATAATCCTGTTTCGCCATAATCAGTGAGCCAAGTAAAGAAAAATCCCTGTGTATAATCTCCGCACTAGAATTTTCGGCTGTGTTGCCGCTCAGTTCGCAATCCTCATGTATGTTGTAGGAACGAAGGTTGCTTCACTTTCGCGGCGCCTTGCCGAAAATCCCATTGCTGTGAGTATAAAAATGGATTTTAAAAAATGTTAGTGGAATAGAGTGTTTTAAATGGCTAACGAATGATTGTTCATTAGCCATGAATAACAAATTATTCTTTATCTTTGTCCTTTTTATCTTGGTCTTTACCCTTTACTTCCTCAAATACCGCATCCTGAATATCGTCGGCTCCCTTATTATCGGTTGCTTGAGTAGAGTCTGTTGATTGGGCTGTGTTTCCTGCATCAGCACCAGGTTGGGCATAGAGACGATCGGCCATTTTTCCCGATACATCGGTTAAGGCTTTAAGCTTTGTTTCCATTGCTTCCTTATCACTGCCTTTAAGCGATTGTTTGAGTTCTTCAATGGCTGTTTCTAATTGTGTTTTTTCATCAACAGTAATTTTGTCACCCGCTTCTTTAAGTGCTTTGCTGGTGCCATGGATTAAGCTGTCGGCTTGATTACGAACTTGTATGAGCTCATGAAACTTACGATCTTCATCTGCATGTGTTTCAGCATCTTTTACCATTTGCTGAATTTCTGCTTCAGATAAACCGCTGGCGGCTTTAATGACAATTTTTTGCTCTTTGCCAGTGGTTTTGTTTTTCGCAGATACATTAAGAATACCGTTTGCATCAATATCAAAAGTTACTTCGATTTGCGGTGTACCGCGTGGTGCAGCTGGAATTTCGGCTAAGTCAAAACGTCCTAATGATTTATTGGCAGAAGCCATTTCCCGTTCACCTTGTAATACGTGAATAGTAACAGCTGTTTGGTTGTCATCTGCTGTAGAAAAGGTTTGACTCGCTTTGGTTGGAATGGTGGTATTTTTTTCGATGAGTTTTGTCATCACACCGCCTAGGGTTTCTATTCCTAAAGAGAGAGGGGTGACATCCAATAATAAAACGTCCTTAACATCACCGGCTAATACACCACCTTGAATAGCGGCACCAATAGCAACGGCTTCATCGGGATTCACATCATGGCGCGCCTCTTTGCCAAAGAAGTTTTTAACCACTTCTTGTACTTTAGGCATACGTGTCTGTCCACCCACTAAGATGACTTGGGTGATTTTATCCTTAGAAATTTTTGCATCCTTAAGTGCTATTTCACAAGGTTTTACCGTACGCTCAATTAAGTCTTCTACTAATGACTCTAATTTTGCACGCGTTAGTTTAATGTGCAGATGTTTTGGACCACTACTATCCGCTGTGATATAGGGCAGATTAATTTCGGTTTCTTGAGCAGAAGAAAGTTCAATTTTAGCTTTTTCAGCCGCTTCTTTGAGTCGTTGTAACGCTAATGGATCATTATGTAAATCAATGCCTTGATCTTTTTTGAATTCATCCGCGAGATAATTAATAACACGTAGATCAAAGTCTTCACCGCCCAGGAAGGTATCACCATTGGTAGCTAATACTTCAAACTGATGTTCGCCATCGACTTCAGCGATTTCAATGATAGAAATATCAAACGTACCGCCCCCTAGATCGTAGACAGCAACGGTGGAATCACCACGCTTTTTGTCTAAACCATAGGCTAAGGCAGCAGCAGTCGGTTCATTGATAATACGTTTAACTTCAAGTCCTGCAATACGTCCGGCATCTTTGGTTGCTTGACGTTGCGAATCATTGAAATAAGCCGGTACAGTGATCACTGCTTCAGTGACCTCATGGCCTAAGTAGGCTTCCGCATCACTTTTTAGTTTCATTAAGATCTGAGCGGAGACTTGTTGAGCGGATAATTTCTTGCTGCCTGCTTCTACCCAAGCATCGCCGTTTTCGGCCTTAATAATTTTGTAGGGAACCATCTTAATGTCTTTTTGAACAGCCTCATCTTCAAAGCGACGGCCGATCAAACGTTTTACCGCATAGATGGTATCGGTTGGCTTAGTGACAGATTGTCGTTTTGCTACATCACCGACTTTGATTTCATTGCTGTCATAGCTGACTACGGAAGGCGTTGTTCGTCGCCCTTCTTTGTTTTCTATTACCTTGGGTTTCCCACCTTCCATAATGGCAACACACGAATTGGTGGTACCGAGGTCGATGCCGATTATTTTTGCACTTGCCATAGTGTTCTCCGCGTAAAATAGCTCTTTTATAAATTTTAAAAAAAACGGTCTGTTAGCTTATAGACTAACAACACCTCTAAAATTGGGTTTAATGATTGTCTTTTCAAGGTGTCGCTAAAGCTTGTTATGAATTTTTCTCAGTGGGTGCCTTTGCCACGATGACTGCAGCAGGGCGTATTAGCCTTTCTTGAAGCAAATAGCCTTTTTGTAGGTTTAAAAGAATAGTATCAGGCTTTTGCTCGCTGGTTTCTTGTATGGACATGGCTTGGTGGTAATCGGGATCAAATGCATCGCCAGCAGCGGGCGCAATAGTTTTTACACCATTGCTTTCTAATACCTTTTGAAACGCCTGTAGGGTTAATTCTATACCCTTTAAGGTATCATTATTGGTTCCCTGGGTGAGCTCAAGGGCTCTTTCGAGGTTGTCTTTAACGGGGAGTAGATCTCTAATGAATTTTTCTAAGGAAAATTTATGGGCCTTTTCTATATCCTGTTGGGAGCGGCGCTTTATATTTTCCATTTCAGCACGCTGATAGATTAAGGTGCTTTTATGCTGTTCTAGCTGGGCTTCGGTTTTGGCAAGCTGCTCTTCCAGTGCTTCATAGGCAGGATGGGTTAATTTCTGGGTAGAGGCGTCTGCTTTTTGAGTATTGTTTTCCTCTTTAGTGGCTGATTCTTGCTCGGTCGTTTCTTGAGCGGCCTCAGTATTTAATTTTTCCCAGGTTGTTTTTTTAGAGCTCTCGTTTTTACTCATTATAATAAGTCTCCCATTATTTTAAGAAGGACAACGATTAAATTATGAATGCCTAAATTCAATCGCAGATACAATATCCTATAATTAGATGTAAATTATGGAGGCTGTGGTTACAAGATTCAAGCTCAAGTCGCAGCTAAACATCGGCTTATAGTGTCATGTTTTGCCAATTTGTTTGACTAGATGGCATTATTTGCCCAGGATAGCGCGTACTTATTATAGGTAACTCATACTATGTCCAAAAAATTTTCTACCATCGGCTTAATCGGCAGGCAAGGCATGCGGGATGTCAGCGATACTCTAAACGCAGTGCTCGATTATTTGCAAGCAAAGAAACTTCAGGTGCTGGTGGAGGAAGAAACAGCAAAATCCTTGTCGGGGCGTAAGTGTATTTGCTTTTCTAAGTCAGATCTGGATAAAAAGAAGGTCGATTTGCTGATTGTAGTGGGTGGTGATGGTAGTTTAATTAATGCTGCGCATAGTGCCGTACAGCATGGTATTCCTGTCTTAGGTATTAATCGAGGTCGTTTAGGTTTTCTTACGGATGTTCACCCGCAAGATCTAGAAAATAAAATTGGCGAGGTATTGGCGGGAGATTATCACGAAGAAAAACGCTTTTTATTAAATGCAACCATTGCATTAGACGACAATAAAACACGGGCTGGTATTGCATTAAATGAAGTGGTATTGATGCCTGGCAATGTGGCGCGCATGATCGAGTTTTCTATTACGATTGACGATCAATTTGTCTGTGTACAACAGGCCGATGGTTTGATTGTTTCTACGCCTACCGGTTCGACCGCCTATTCCTTATCAGGAGGCGGGGCGATTTTACATCCACAATTGAATGCGATTGTTTTAGTGCCTATGTTTCCGCACACCTTAAGTGCCAGACCGATCGTGGTCAGTGCAGATAGTCAGATTGATATTCATATTCACACGCATAGTTTATCCCCGCCTTCATTAAGTTGTGATGGTCGAGCACGGATTTCTGTACCGATTGGAGCTGATATTCATATTCAAAAAAATTCAAAAGCATTACGCTTGATTCATCCGCGCGATTATAATTATTTTGAAACGCTACGTACTAAATTACATTGGAATAAAAATAATCATATTAAGTAAATTTTATTTTTATTTTTATTTGCTAAAAAATTTGTTTTTTATTAATATTATTTATTGAAAAATAATAATAAAAATTAAATAGGTTATTTATGTCTAGCCGTAGAAATAAATATTTTCCGCCCTCTTTTTGTAGCAAAGTTGTGTTGCTTGTCCCTTTTGAATCTAAAGAATCAGCTAGAAATTGGTTAGAGCGCAATAGACTTAATACAAGTGGTACACCTCTTTTAATTCCTTTTAAAAATGCAAAATATGATCGTATTGAATTTTTAAAACCAACCGGTGAACGCTTAAGAATCATGGGATCTGCTAACTCCGGCCGGCATAAAAGCAGATTTACACGAGCTTTTGTACCACATATAAGCGATTTAGAGGGAGATACTATAAAAATTGAAAAAGAGCGATTTATTATTATTTATGAAAAGGCGGCCACGTCTGTAGGAGAGGAGTTCGCAAAACTTTTTCGTAGTCAAACACAAATGCTAAGAAAACAAATTAAAGAAGCGCAGGAAAATGATAAGCCGCGACTTGATCCGGCTAAAGTTATACAAGATCTTTCTAGTATAGGAGTAGATTTAGACATAAAGGCAGGAATGAGTTATTTTATTGATAGGGAAAATGGAATAGAAAAGGTATATCGCCATACTTTTCATAGCGATGCCAACAACGATAATCTTACTTTGTATCTAAAAACAGAAGCTGAGCAACAGCGAGCTCAACCAATTCAAGTTCATAATAATAAAATTGAAAATAGCCACTTTGATTCTTTCTTAATAGATTGGATTATAGGAACTATTTTTGCAATGATTACTGCAATAGGTACTGGAGTTGTTGGTTCAATTTTTCTTCCGGTATTTATTACAGCGCCTATTGCAATAAGCAGTTTTATTGCATTGAGTTTTTTTTCTTTTTATAAAGCATCAAAAGATAATGTTAAAACAATGGAGTTTGGAAAGGCTGAATTTAAAATCATCCAGCCTAATGGTGTAACGAATAGCATGAATAAAGTTAGTGCTTGTCAAGCAGAGGAAACACCAACGATGCGACGGAATTCTGCTTCCGTACCGCAGCAATGTTCAGAATTACAGGTACTCAAAAATAGAGCACAAGCCTTAAAAAAACAAACTGCAATGTCTATTAGTTTTTTTAACAGCGGGCTAAGGAGCAGCGTATCTGCTTTTATAAAAGATCCGCTAAAAACTGTAGCTATTGCAGAGAAAATGTTGCGCTTGAACGTTGTGTAAAATTAGGGAGTTAATCCATTTAAAAGAGAGAATAATAAATTTTTTATTCGTGCTTCGTATTTTCAGCAACGATCGGTATACTCGCTAAAAAGTTAATATTATTTTAGTACACTCATCAAAATGGAGCATGTGACCTTCCTATGCGCAAAAAATTTATTATAGGCAATTGGAAGATGTATGGTAGTAAGGCTTCTGTAAAGGCGCTATTAACGACATTAAAGTCTTCCTCGGTACCCCCTTCTGTTAATGTAAATAGGATTGTTTGCCCACCTTATGTTTTTTTGGCTGAGACACAGACTTTATTAGAAGGGAGCCAAATTGCATGGGCAGCGCAGAATATGGCAGCCGAGCGAGAAGGCGCTTATACAGGTGAAATATCAGCCGCCATGTTGCGAGAGTTTGGTTGTCGATATGTGCTACTTGGCCATTCAGAACGTCGCACCTACTATGGGGAAACAGATGATCTCATTGCCAAAAAGTTTAAGTTAGCCACTGAATCGGGGTTGACACCGATTCTTTGTATTGGCGAAACGCTTAAGCAGCGCCAGTCTGAACAGACCGAGGCGGTATTACAGCGCCAACTAGACAAGGCCATGGCATTAGGCGAGAGTGTATTTCAGCAAGGGATACTGGCTTATGAGCCAGTATGGGCGATAGGAACGGGGGTTTCTGCAAGCGCTGAGCAGGCTCAGAAGGTACACCAGTTTTTGCGTCAGCATATTGCCCTACATTATTCTGATCTTGCACAAAAATTACCTATCCTGTATGGTGGCAGCGTTAAACCAGACAATGCGAAGGCATTGTTTCAGATGCCTGATATTGATGGTGGTTTGATTGGCGGCGCATCTTTGCATGCGCATGATTTTTTGCAGATTTACGGGGATTGTGTTTCTATAACCAACTGATTTTTTACTTGGTTATCTGTTTATAATCTAACATTATGTTACAGCAACTCTTAGTTTTATTTCATGTACTCGTTTCCATTGCACTGGTTACTTTGGTCTTATTGCAGCAAGGTAAAGGCGCAGAAATGGGTGCTAATTTCGGAAGTGGTGCTTCGTCTACCGTGTTTGGTAGTCAAGGCTCCAGTTCTTTTTTATTTAAATTAACCGGATTATGTGCATTACTATTTTTTGTCAGCAGCCTTTCATTAGGTTATGTAGCTGGACATCGAGTTAAACAGGATCCTATACAAAAATTAGCAAGTTTAGCACAGCAATTACCTGCGCAGGCTAATACTGGCACACTTCCTAGTCAGGAAGAGCCTATTCAAACTCAAACAACAGCAGGAAATTCTAGTTCATGAAGTTTATATACTCACAGCAATGGGATTTTTGGCAAGGCGCCGCGAGGATGAGCAACCGTAGTGTATAAGAGAATACATGAGGATTGCGAATTGAGCGGGAAAACAGCCGAAAATTCTAGTGCGAAGAGTATATTATTTGATTGTCGAAGTGGTGGAACTGGTAGACACGCCATCTTGAGGGGGTGGTGGCGCAAGCTGTGCGGGTTCGAGTCCCGCCTTCGACACCATTAAATTAAAGCCTTATTTCCTTTGCTGGCCTTGGTCGTTTTCTTAATATTACTGACAATAATTTTTATCTAGCGGAAGCAATGCAAAATGGACCTTAATAGGGTTTTGTTGTGTGTGATTACGGTACCAAGCAAATGATCTTTCAGGGAGTTGAACCAAGTTTGGAAATTGATTGCGTACAAAGGTTGGAAATTGTGTTCCCTTAAAAAAATGCTGCACAGTGTGTCCGCTTTCTATAATAAATAGAGCGCCTTCGCAACGTAATTTTTTCTTATCAATCCACGGCGAGGTACTGGAATTCCATTCCATCCAAACTTGCGGTTTATCGGCTGAATAATAACCGATATAGCCTGCAGTATAGCGATCGCCGGCAACATAAGGGAGTTTTTTGGCATAATGCTCATGCCATACTTGAGTAGCGGCTTTGGCTATTTCTGGGCCGGGGTAAGCGCCGGTATCATTCTTTAAAGAAACAATAAGATAACCAAGTCCAAAACTTAACATCACCGTGACTATAAATATCGTAAATCGATTAATAGAGCGTTGCGAGATCCTTGGTTTGAAAAAGACAAAGAAAGCGCTGCCTAAAAAACTGATGAAGGTGCTGCCCCATTCTCTATGCAGAGAAAAACTCAGTAAACTAGCCAGTATGAAAATTAAAATAATCGGCCCTAAGCCCATTAAAAAGCTATATAAATAAGCATCAAATGTAATAGATGATGGTGGATAAATGTTATTTGCGTTTTTTTTATATTCTATAACCACTAATAAAGCAAACAAGCTAGGAAGAATAATGATTAAAAAGTTTAATAAAAAATCTAAATTATTATTTAAGTACTGTAAATAGCTTAATTGATTGAGTAACCCTCTGGCTAAAAATGCATAACTGATGGCATTAAAATCTTGCTGATAAAGCCAAATAAGGTTGGGTAATAGTATTAAAGCGTAGAGCAGTAATGTTAAGTAGGGTTTTGCGGAAAAATAATGTTTTTTACGTTCAGAGCAAAGTAAAAGATAAAGCGCATAAAGTGGTAAAAGAAGAATAGCACTGTATTTTGCTAAGGTGGCTAAACCTAAGATAGCCGCGGAAAAAAGCCAGTATTTCAAGTCATTATTTTTTACACCGCGATAGGAAAATAATGCGCAGAGTGGCAATAATCCTTGTAAAATGTAGTTATCATTATATATCTGTACATCAATGTTGTAAGCGCTACAAAGTAATAAGGCAACGGCAGCAATAAAGGCATAAGCAGAATTATTAGTAAGCTCAAACGTCAGTGCTCTTACTGACCAAACACCCAACAGAATAAATAATTGTTGAATGAAGTAAATTCCAAAACCATTGAAGCCAAATATTCCACCTAGGTGTGCGAGTATACCAGGTAGAAATGGATTTTTATCATAACCCCATTGGAATTGATGGCCCCAGGTGAGTGCCTCAATTAAGTCGTTACCAACTGCATGTCGAATAAAGACCGGCAAAAAGCTCCATAGAAAAAGTTGCAAAAACATAATTAACCAAAAATATCGGTCGAGCTGCACTTTCCGGGAAGGTATCTGTTTATTTTTCATGGGTCTATTAGTAATTTATTGAATGACAGTAAGCTTTATTAGGTGCAAGAAGCGCAAAGCGTACTTCTAGAGGTGGTTTATTAGTAGGGTTTCGGTGCCATTGAAAATATTGTACAGGAACATCGAGAAGCATTGGAAATTGCTGACGTATTATAGGTGAGAAATCATTTTTTTTATGCGCTTTATCATTAGAGCTTTCAAGAACAAATAATCCACCTTTGCAATGTAGTGTATTTAGATCGACCCAAGGTGATTTTTTGTTATCCCAGTCAACCCACACCTGTGGTTTATCCGGTGAGTAAAAAGCAATATAACCCGCTGTGTAGCGGCTACCTGCAACATAAGCTAGTTTTGTTTTATACTGGGCATGCCATAATTGCGTAGCAACATTGGCTATTTCTGGCCCGGGGTAATAAATTGCTGTTCTTTTTTTTGAAATAATAATGTAAATAAAACCCGTTGTTAACATCAGTGTAATCAGAAATACGATATATCGAGTGATGGAACGTTTTGAAATTGACGGTTGAAAAATAACAAAAAAAACAGTTCCTAAAAAACTTAAAAATGGCATGAACCATTCTGTGCGTATCAAAAAACCTAATACACTGGCTAGGATGAATAGCAGGATGATGGGTCCTAAGCCGATTAAACAGCTAAAGAACCGGCCATCCGAATCAAGTAATTTAGCAGTAGAACCGGTTTTATATTCGATAGCGAATAATATGGCCAATAATCCGGGAAGCATTTCTAAGAAAATAGATAATAAGGAAGATGAATTATAAAATAGATATTCTAAGTGAGTTAATTGCTGTAATTTACCTCTTTCTAAGAATGCATAATGCAGGGGGTGAAAGCTTTGATGATTAAGCCAGATAAGATGAGGTAAAAGCATCAAGCCGTATAGTAAGAAAGCAAGGTAAGGTTTGCTAGAAAATAAATATTTTTTGCCTTGTTTAGAAAACAATAGATATAAAACATACAACGGAAGAAAAAGAACAGCACTGTATTTTGCTAAGGTGGCTAAAGCTAAACTAGCTGCAGAAAAAAACCACTGTTTCAGATCATTATTTTTTATGCCTCGATAAAAACATAATGCAGAAAATGGCAATAATCCTTGTAAAATATAATTATCGTTATTAAGCTGAACTTCGAAATTATAAAAAAAATAGAGCAGCAATGCCGTGGCGCTAATAAAGGCATAATTTCTGTTATGGCTAAGTTCAAATGTTAATTGCTTAGTGGACCATACACCTAAAAGAATAAATAATTGTTGAATAAGATAAATACCAAAACCATTGTTGCCGAATAACCCACCTAGATGCGCTAGAATACCGACTAAAAAGGGATTTTTCTCGTATCCCCATTCAAACTGACGTCCCCAGGTAAGTGCCTCTATGATGTCATGTGTCGTAGAATGTCGAATAAAAACCGGCAATAAACTCCATAGCAAGAGTTGTAAAAACATAATCAACCAAAAGTATCGTTTGAGCGGTATGTCCAGTTGAGATATCTGCTTATTTATCATGAGTCCCTTAATAATTCATTAATGGCGGTTTTTTCTCGTGTTTTTTTATCAATTTGTTTCACAATGACTGCACAATTAAGATGACAATGTCCTGTTTTAGACGCTAAACTGCCTGCGACGATGACGGATCCACTGGGAACACGACCATAACTTATTTCATTGTTTGCCCGGTTATAAATCGGTGTACTTTGGCCTATGAAAACGCCCATCCCAATAACACTGTTTTCTTCGACGATAACGCCTTCGACAATTTCTGAGCGTGCACCAATAAAACAATTATCTTCGATAATAGTTGGATTTGCTTGCAGTGGTTCTAAGACACCGCCAATACCCACGCCACCCGAAAGATGTACATTTTTGCCAATTTGTGCACAGGAGCCGACGGTTGCCCAGGTATCCACCATGCTGCCTTCATCCACATAAGCACCGATGTTGACAAAGGAGGGCATGAGAATGGTGTTTTTACCTATAAAAGCCCCTTGGCGCACACAACTATTGGGTACGATTCGCACTTGCTGATTCTGCAAGTATTGATAATCTTTATTGGCGTATTTTAAGGGTATTTTATCAAAATACTGCGTATAGCCTGCATCAAATATTTGATTAGAAAAAATCCGAAAGGATAATAAAATAGCTTGTTTTAACCATTGGTGCACTACCCAATGACCGTCTTTTTTTTCAGCAACACGTAGTGTTCCTTTATCCAATAATTCTATTGCTTCTAAAATGCCCTTTTTTATGACTGGATCTATATTTTCAGAATTAATTTGGTTTATTTTTTTATAAGCATCTTCAATGAGCAGTTGTAATGTGTTCATGAGGGTTAAGGCCTGAATAAGATAAAAGTATATAGTTGTTCCTGTATAACTTTTTAACCGTCATGGCGAGGCTGGAACGAAGTGACAGCCGTGGCCATCCAGGAAAAACTAGCCTTTTCGCTAGATTGCCGCGCGCTTCGCGCTCGCAATGACGGGTGGGCACGTTACACGTAATGCCTAGCGATTAACTTTAATATTGGCGGAGTTATTGCGTATGATCAAGCGATTCTTGTTTTTCTTCAGCTATGCTATCAGTTGTTGAAACAACCGACGATTTCTTCGCATACACTAAAGTATACATGACAGGAAGAATAAATAAGGTAAAGAAAGTTCCTATAGACATACCGCCCAAGATAACCCAGCCTAGCTGGTTTCTCGCATGAGCGCCCACGCCTTTCGCTAAGGCCAGAGGAACCGCCGCTAATAACATTGCCGCAGTGGTCATGAGGATAGGGCGTAAACGTAAGGAGGCGGCTTCTATTACAGCGTCATTCAGCAAAAGCGTTGATTTCTTTTTTAATTGGTTGGCGAATTCAACAATTAAAATACCGTGTTTGGTAATTAAACCAATGAGTGTCACTAGTCCAATTTGGGTGTAGATATTTAAGGTGCCTCCAGTAAGGTGAAGCGCCAGTAAAGCACCGGTTAATGAGAGAGGAACCGTGAGTAAAATAATAAACGGCGCCCTAAAGCTTTCAAATTGTGCCGCAAGCACTAAAAAGATAAAGACCAGTGCAAACAAGAAGGTTTGTTCCATACTATTTCCAGCTTGCATAAACTGGCGTGTTTCACCATCAAAATCGATTTGTACGGTTTTAGGTAAAACTTTTTTACTTAAATGTTCTAAGTAATTAACTGCTTCACCCACGGTATAACCTGGCGCTAAATTTCCACTGAGTGTGACGGCACGCAGTTGTTGAAAATGATTGAGGCTCTGTGCGGATACGGAGGACTGTAAACTAACAAAGTTAGCTAAAGGAATTAATTTTTGATTTTGGCTACGTACATAGAGCTCTTTAAGTTGTTCACTCGCGCTCATGTAGTTACGGTAAAGCTGAGGAATAACTTGATAGCTACGTCCATTCCAATTAAAAACACTGCTTTGTGGTTCACCAATAAGAATATTTAAACTATTGGCAATGTCACTCATCGAAATGCCCGATGCAATCGCTTTATCTTTATTAATATGGATATCGACTTGTTTCATATCCATATTTAAATTGGATTGCAGTCCTAAAATACGCGGATTATCTTGTGCGACAGCCACTTGTAATTTTTTAGCCAGTTGATTGAGCGAAAGATAACTGTCAGTGCTTTTAAGAACAATGTTTAATGGCGCATGTCCTGTTGAACCTGGTAACGCCGGTGGATTGAAAGGAAACGCTTGTATGCCGGGAATGGCCCAAAAGCGTTTAAATAATGATTGTATAATCGTTTGGCTAGATGTATTACGTTCATTCCAAGGTTTAAGGATTAAAAAAGATAACCCACCGTTAAGTGTAGGCATTCCCGTTATGGTGATGTAGGTCGCAACTTCGGGTATGGTTTTGTAAATAGCTTCAACCTGCGCCATATATTTTTTCATATACGGTAAGTTAGCTGAAGTGGGACCGGTTGCGGAGGTAATGATAACACCCTGATCTTCGGCCGGCGCTAATTCGGAGGGTAAGTTTTTAAATAAAGCAAAACAAGCGACATAGATGATAGCGGCTAAGCTTAATATTAGTTTGCGGCGCATTAACATCACAGTTAAGGCTTTTTTATACGCATGCGTTAAGCGATTTAACAGCGCTTCAATTTTCACCATAAATGCCCATGGTTTTGCTGAATGACTCAGTAGTTTGGAGCACATCATGGGTGATAATGTTAAAGCGACAAAGCCGGAGATAATAACGGAGGCAGCTAAGGTAAAGGCAAATTCTCTAAACAATATACCGGTCATATCATTGATAAAGCCAATAGGTGCATAGACGGCCGCTAAGGTTAGGGTCATAGCGATGATAGCAAAGCCGATTTCTTTTGCACCAACAATTGAGGCTTTAAAAGGAGAAAGCCCTTGCTCAATATGTCGATGAATATTTTCTAATACCACAATCGCGTCATCGACGACTAAACCAATCGCTAAAATCCAGGCTAATAAGGTTAATGTGTTGAGTGTATAACCTAAAATTAACATGGCTGTGCACACGCCAAAAATAGATAAAGGAATTGTAATTAAAGGGATTAGTGTGGCGCGTAAAGTACCTAAGAATAGGAAAATAACAATGAATACAAAAAGACAGGCTTCAAAAAAGGTGCGTTTAACGTCGTGTACGGATTCAGCAATAAATTTTGAAGAGTCCCATACAATATGAATTTTGATATCGTTAGGTATATTGTCTTGTAATTGTGGTAATAAGGCTTTTACCGCGTTTGCAACGGTGAGTGGATTGGCGGTAGAAAGTGGAATAATCCCCATGATGATGGCTTGGTGATTACCTTTAACAGCGGCATCCATTTGATCGGATTGTACGCCTAATACAGCATGCCCTACATCAGAGAGACGGACGAGATAATTATTTTTATTTTGAATAACGAGATTATTAAATTGTTCAGCCGAGGTCATATCGGTGTTGGCATCAATCTTAATGGTTTCCCAAGGTGTGTGTAAATTACCGGGTGCTGCTTGAACATTATTTTGCGCTAAAGCGTTGGTAATATCCGTAGCAGTAACATGATGTGCGGCCATTTTTTGTGGATCTAGCCACAATCGCATCGCATACGTATTACTACTAAATATCTGTGCTTGGCTGACGCCCGGTATGTTTTGCAGTTGTGGCTGTATAACGCGACTTAAATAATCAGAAATGGCAGCCGGTACCATTGTTTTACTGGAAAAGGAGATAAAAAGTGTGGGATCGGCGTTGGGATCTTTGGTGTCAATAACTGGATCCAGTACCGCTTTAGGCAATTGTTTACGCACTGAGGCGACAGCATTACTGACATCGGACATGGCTTTAGTCAGATCATACCCTAGCTTAAATTGTAAGGTGACTTGGCTGCTGCCTTGTTTGCTTTTTGAATGTATAACATCAATACCTTGAATGCCGCCCAGGGCATTTTCTAGAGGTGTGCTGACAAAGCCTTCCATCAATTCAGAAGGCGCACCCGGATAGCTGGTGCTTACGGTAATAACCGAGGGAGAAATTAAAGGGTATTGGCTAACTGGTAATAAGAAAAAGGATTTAATACCGACTAAGAGGATCAGTAAACTGACAACAAGACTAAGTACCGGTTTGCGAATGAAAAGTTCAGTGAATTTCACGACAATTACCCCCCCACAATGACCGGTGCTTTATCGAGCACCTTAAAACCACCTACGCTAATAATCTGTTCGCCTTCTTTTAATCCGGTGCTTAACGCAATTTTTCCATCACGCTGAAAAGCAACTGTGACCGGTGTTTTAACGGCTTTATGATCAATGATGCGGTAGACATAACTACCCGTTTCATCGTTATTAACAGCTGTTTCAGGGACGGTGGTTAATGATTGTGGCTGAGCGACTTGCAGAGAGACATTCACAAAAGCGCCGGGTAATAATTGTTGTTTGCTATTACTAAGACTTGCACGTACACCCAAGCTTCGAGTATCTGCATCTATTTGCGAATCAACCGCATAGACGGATGCTAGAAAAGTTTGCTTAGGATAAGCATCACTATGGATGATCACTGTTGTTCCTACGGTTACTTTACTGGCATCCGTTCCCGGAATTTTAAAATCAACACGTAATGGATCGATGGCATCTAAATTAGCAATCGCTTTACTGGGATCGATGTAATCACCTTGATTCACTAAACGCAGACCGATTCGACCACTAAAAGGCGCTCGAATAAGTGTTTGATCAAGTGCTGCTTGGGCTTGGGCCTGCTGGGCTTGATTGGCACGATAGCTGGCTAAGACTTTATCCATGTCGGCTTTTGCGAATACTTTTTGTTTGTAAAGGGTAGAGGCTCGGGCATAGTCAGCGGCACTCAAGTCAGTTTGAGCTTTGGCGGCATCAAGTTTTGCTTGTAGCATTGCCGGGTTAAGTTGCAGCAGTGGATCACCTGCTTTAACATTTTCTCCGGATTGGAAATAAATAGCGGTAATACGGCCACTGGTTTCGGGCTTAATCACTATCCCTTGGCTAGCCGATAAGCTACCAACGGCTTGAATAGTTTCCTGCCAAGGCTGTAGTACTACCGAAGTAGCACCCACAACAACAGGAGGTCTAGCGGGTTTACTGCCATGAAGGAGGTCGCAACTGACGAGTGCGAGGACGAATATCCCTAAAAAAAAGATGGCTATTGAGCGCTTTAGCATACATGACTCTTGTTATTTTATTTGAGCTTATCTTTCTAAAGACTGGAGCATATAAGGTTGGAAAAGGTAAATCAATCATTACTCTAGCGGTATATGATTTTTATGCATTAAATAATGGGGGGAAGTTAAGTGTAAACGGGTACTTCCGTCATTGCGAGCGCCGTAGGCGCGCGGCAATCCAATGAAAAGGCTAGTTTTGTTTTGGATGGCCACGGCTGTCACTTCGTTCCAGCCTCGCCATGACGGCTAAATTTAAATAAGTGCTGCTTCTTCAGAGCGTTTTGTCAGTACTTCATAGCCTGTTTCAGTGAGAAGTAAGGTATGTTCCCATTGTGCGGATAAACTATGATCCTTTGTTACCACCGTCCAGCCATCGGGTAATTGTTTGGTATAGCGTTTTCCTGCGTTGATCATAGGTTCAATAGTGAAGGTCATGCCAGGGACTAATTGAATGCCCGTGCCCGGATGACCGTAGTGCAATACTTGTAGATCTTCGTGAAAAATCCGTCCTATACCATGACCACAATATTCGCGAACCACCGAAAAGCCTTCTGATTCCGCATATTTTTGAATACTAGCGCCAATATCACCTAAATAGGTTCCCGGTTTGACCAGACGAATACCACGATATAAACATTCTTGAGTGATACGGCATAGACGTTGTGACAAGATAGACGGTTTACCCAGAAGAAACATTTTACTGGTATCACCGTGATATTGATCCTTAATAACAGTGATATCAATATTGATAATATCGCCGTCTTTTAAAACCCGTCCGCTAGGAATGCCGTGGCAGACTTGGTGATTGACAGAAGTACAGATAGATTTAGGAAATCCACGATAATTTAATGGCGCAGGAATCGCCTTTTGTGCATTGACGATATAATCGTGACAAATTTGGTCTAACTTATTGGTGGTGATGCCAGGTTTGACATAAGGCGTTATCATTTCTAGGACTTCAGCGGCTAGCTTGCCAGCTATGCGCATTTTTTCAATCTCTTCCGCTGTTTTAATAATAATTTGTGGTTGCGACATATTAGTTTAATTGTCCATGACAATGTTTATATTTTTTCCCTGAACCGCAAGGGCATGCTTCATTTCTACCGGTTTTAATCAGATTACGTTGAGTAGAAGGCTGTTTAGTATTTTCCAAATCATCACTCTCAGTGCTGGTATTGATGGAGTTAGGATGTTGGAAATCAAGTAACTGTGGCATTTGTTGTCTACGTTGCGCTTCTAAGCGTTCTGCATCTTCAGCGGTTTGTATTTGTAGGCAGCTCAACAAGCTAATGACTTGATATTTTAACTGATCTAGGAGTGAAGCAAAAAGGGCAAAAGACTCACGTTTGTATTCTTGCTTTGGATTCTTTTGTGCATAACCCCGCAAATGGATGCCTTGGCGTAAATGATCCATGGCAGCGAGATGGTCTTTCCATAAATTATCCAGTGTTTGCAACATCAATGTTTTTTCGATCTGGTGTAAAGTGGCGGTGCCCACTTGTTTTTCTTTTTCTGTATACGCTATTTCTGCAGCGGTCACTATTTTTTGGCGTAAGTCTTCTTCAGTGCAGTTTGTATCGTTTAACCAGGTTTGTAACGGTAATCCCAGCGCAAAATCTTGTAGCAATCGACTTTCTAAGCCGGGGATATCCCATTGCTCTTCTAGACTTTGTGGTGGAATGAATTGATCAATGGTCGCACTAAGTACATCGGGCCATAAATTTTTGATAATGGGCGAAATATCTTCGGTTGCCAATAACTCATTACGTTGTTCATAAATGACTTTACGCTGTTCGTTAGCGACATTATCAAATTCTAATAATTGCTTACGAATATCAAAATTACGGCCTTCTACTTTGCGTTGAGCATTCTCAATGGCACGTGTAATCCAGCGATGCTCAATGGATTCGCCAGCTTGCATGCCTAATTTTTGCATGATAATCGCAACACGATCCGATGCAAAGATGCGCATCAGATTATCGTGTAATGATAAGTAGAAGCGAGAAGAGCCAGGGTCGCCTTGGCGTCCTGCACGACCACGTAACTGATTATCAATACGACGCGATTCATGTCGTTCACTACCAATAATATGTAATCCGCCGGCAGCAATCACTTCATCATGGCGTTTTTGCCATTCGATTTTATGTTGTTCTATTTCTTCATCCGAGGTATTGGCAGGTAAATTGGCAAGTTCTGCTTTGAGATTACCGCCTAAAACTATATCAGTTCCTCGTCCTGCCATATTGGTTGCAATCGTGACCGTGCCCGGACGACCCGCTTCGGCAATAATTTGTGCTTCTTTCTCATGAAACTTAGCATTGAGCACTTGATGTGGAATTTTTGCTTTATCCAACAAACGTGAGAGGTATTCGGAGGTTTCTATGGAGGCGGTTCCTACCAGTACCGGTTGTTTGCGTTCTCTACACGCTTTAATGTCATCAATAATAGAGGCAAACTTTTCTTCAGTAGTGAGGTAGATTTGATCCGGTAAATCTTGGCGAGAAATAGGTAAGTGGGTAGGGATAACAACCACTTCTAAATGATAGATTTGTTGGAATTCATACGCTTCTGTATCAGCTGTGCCAGTCATTCCCGCTAATTTATGATAAAGACGAAAATAGTTTTGAAAGGTGATCGAAGCTAAGGTTTGATTTTCGTTTTGGATGTCTGCTTTTTCTTTGGCTTCTACGGCTTGATGTAGCCCATCTGACCAGCGCCGTCCGGTCATTAAACGGCCAGTATGTTCATCAACAATAACCACTTGATTATTTTGTACAATATAATCAACGTCACGTTGAAATAAATAATGTGCACGCAAGGCTGCGTTAACATGCTGCATTAAACCAATGTTATTGAGATGGTAAAGATTTTCTCCTTCATTCAGCAAACCTTGCTTTACTAAAAGATGTTCTAGGTTCTGGTGGCCTTCTTCTGTTAAATGGACTTGTTTGGTTTTTTCATCCAGATAAAAATCACCGGGCCCCGTTTCTTCTTTTCGTAAAGTGAGTGATGGAATGAGTTGATTCACTTTAATGTAAAGCTCAGAGCTTTCTTCGCTAGCGCCGGAAATAATTAAGGGTGTGCGTGCCTCGTCGATCAAAATAGAATCGACCTCATCAACAATAGCAAAATTTAAAATGCGCTGTGATTTTTCAGCTAAAGAAAAAGCCATGTTATCACGTAGATAATCAAAGCCAAACTCATTATTGGTTCCATAAACAATATCGGCCGCATAGGCAGCTTGTCTTTCAGGTAATGGCAAATCAGAGACGATAACGCCAGTACTTAATCCCAGGAAAGTATAAAGCGGATTCATCCACTGCGCATCGCGTTTAGCTAGATAATCATTCACAGTAACGATATGCACACCGTTGCCACTTAAGGCATTTAAATAAGCAGGCAGCGTGGCGACTAAGGTTTTACCTTCACCCGTACGCATTTCAGCAATTTTACCGCTGTGTAATACCATGCCGCCAATTAATTGCACATCAAAGTGGCGCATGCCAAGCACGCGCCGGCTCGCTTCTCGAACCACCGCAAAGGCTTCTACCAATAGTTCGTCTAAAGCACAGCCATCGCTTAGGCGGCTTTTAAATTCGGCGGTTTTAGCTTGTAATTCAGTATCAGATAAAGCCTGTAGATTAGGTTCTAAGTGATTAATTGCCACTATGGTTTTTTGACATTCTTGTAGAAGACGCTGGTTGCGGCTAGGAATAAATTTACTTAAAAGTTTTGCGATCATAATTAAAAATCGTTATGTAGAAAAAGGCTCGTTATTGCGAGGGCGAAGCGCGTGGCAATCTAGGTATAGTAGCCAAATAAGTAATTACTTACCGAAAAATGACCCCACTCTACTAAAAAGTAGGCACCTTCGCTAGGGTATGCCGTCATTTGGCACGATGATGGCCACAAAGTGAGTGTTTTCTGTGTTTCGTTACTCACATACATCAAGTATGCTCCGTTACGATACTCGAAAACACTCACTTTTTTGCTCATCCTCGCTTAATGACAGCATACCCTAGTCGCTGTTCGATAGCCGCCAGGATTCCGGCTTTATCTAGGCCAGCTTGGGATAATGATTCTCCCGGGTCGCCGTGTTCTATGAAGGTGTCGGGTAACCCTAGAGAGAGTAGATCGCAGTTCAATTGTTGCTGATGACAGTATTCGCCAACCGCGCTGCCAGCACCCCCAGCAATCACATTTTCTTCTAGTGTGACGAATAAAGTATGCGTATTCGCTAATTGACTAAGTAATTCAGTATCTAAGGGTTTAACAAAGCGCATGCTAACAACGGTTGCATTCAGTTTTTCTGCGACAGTAAACGCCGGTTGTAATAATGCGCCAAAAACTAATAAAGCAATCGTTTGACCTACGCGTTTAATTTCGGCTTTTCCTTGAGGAATCATGACCATCGCTTTGTTGATAGCAACACCAGGGCCGCATCCTCGTGGATAACGGATAGCACAGGGCGTGGATTGTTGAAAACCGCTATAAAGCATTTGATATAATTCATTTTCGTCGCTGGGTGTCATAATCGTGAGATTAGGAATGCAACGAAGATACGATAGATCAAAACAACCTTGGTGAGTGGCTCCATCACCGCCTACAATGCCTGCTCTATCAATCGCAAAAAGTACCGGTAAGTTTTGTAGTGCTACATCATGAATCAGTTGATCATAAGCGCGTTGTAAAAAAGTAGAGTAGATAGCCACAATGGGTTTTTGTCCTTTGCAGGCAAGCCCGGCAGCAAAGGTAACCGCATGTTGTTCGGCAATACCCACATCGTAATATCGATCGGGATAGCATTTTGAAAATTCAACCAGATCGGATCCTTCGCGCATAGCGGGCGTAATCGCAATTAAACGTTCATCCCGTACGGCCATGTCACAGATCCATTGACCAAAGACATTAGAGTAAGTGAGTGGTTTTGTTTTTGAAGGAATGGTTGTTGGTTTAGTTAAAAAGTTTGGGCTGACGGCGTGGTAGGCGATGGGATCAGCTTCGGCCGCTGGAAAACCTTTTCCTTTTGTCGTGACAACATGCAAGAGTTGAGGTCCAGACAATTGGCGTAAATTGTTTAGGGTGTTGATTAAAAGTGGGAGATCGTGGCCATCAAGTGGTCCAATATAGTTAAATCCTAATTCTTCAAACAAGGTACCTGGGATTAACATGCCTTTTACATGTTCTTCGGTACGTTTAGCAAATTCACGTACCGTCGGTATTGCCTCCAGAACTTTTTTACTACCTTCTCTAACACTCGTATAGAGTTTACTGGATAAGATGCGGGCAAAGTAATTAGATAAAGCGCCCACGTTATTTGAAATGGACATATCATTATCATTCAGTACCACTAGTAAATCAGCGTGAATATCGCCCGCATGATTTAAGGCTTCAAAAGCAATTCCCGCCGTCATTGCACCATCACCAATGACAGCAATGGATTTATGCCCGGTTTTTTGTTGCTTAGCCGCCATGCTCATGCCCAAAGCCGCGCTAATCGAGGTGCTCGAATGACCAACGCCAAAACTATCAAATTCACTTTCTTGCCGTGAAGGAAACGGCGCTAAACCATGCGTTTTACGAATGGTCGCTAACTGACCACGCCGACCGGTAAGAATTTTATGAGGATAAGCTTGGTGCCCAACGTCCCAGACCAAATCATCATCAGGGGTATTAAAAACCGTATGCAAGGCAATAGCTAGTTCAACAGTACCTAAATTAGCCGCAAAATGACCACCGCACTGATTTAGGGTTTCGATAAGAAAAATTCTGAGTTCAATTGCTAATTGAAGCAGTTGCGACGCATCTAATGTGCGCAACTGCTTCGGCGTATCAATAGAATCCAATAAAGAATACTTTTTTTTAAAGTCCATCTCGTGGTACAGCACATCCCCTATTTTTGTGGAGGATTACTAATAGTTTGTATTTGATTTTGTAGTTGAACACGAATTTGTTGGTTTAATTCTAATACCAAGACTGACATAGTAGCGAGTAAACGTTCTGTTGTCATCCGTGTTCGGTAACTTTCTGCTAAGTTTTCAGCTAGCAATTGAACTTGTTCACGTTGTAATGTTGCAGGATTTTCTTTAATTAAATTGTCGTACCAACTTTTATCAAGAATACGGCGTGTTGCCATGAAGTTTTCAAGTTGTAGCGCACTAACTTGCCCTTTTGTTGTTTGTCCTGCAACTACCTTGACTGCATCCTTTAGCTGCGGGCTAAGCCCATTGGTGTCAATCGCTTGGCGTTCTGCATAGATTTGATAAAGATTACCTAAGGCAACCGTTTGTGTAGCAATATAACTACGTAAGGCGGCAAGATAATCTTGGTTTTCTTTTTGATTCAGTGTGGCTTTTAAATTAGTATCTTTATTACCACTTAAATTAGCGATGAGTTGATTAAAATTAACCGTATTCAGCGGTGACAATGAGCCACTTAATGCATCGATAACATTTTTAGCTTGGGTTGCTTCTAGATCATTGTAGGTCATAGGCTGGAGTAGGCTATTAACATCAACCGATTTGATGGGGTCTTTTGCTAAATTGGGATCTACTTTTTTTGCATTAGGGTTCCATATAAAAGATAGCGCATCGTTTGCGTTATCTTTTCCTAGATTCGCTAGTTGGCCTAATAGATTTTTTGTGAGTGGCCCAACTAGCGGTGAGTTGGGTGAAAGCAAATAAGCCGCTTGTGCAGTACCTGTGAAGGTCGTAATGTCATTTCCTTCAGGCGCTGTGTTCATTAGCTTACTTTGTATTGCAGCAGATCCAAAACCGGCAACTAGGTTTTGTGTGCCAGAATCAGCGGGAGGAGTGGGAGTGTCTGCATAGCTAAGCATCGGAGTGCTTATACCCAGAGTAGCAAGTGTGGCGCTTAAAAAAGTGGTTTTTATTATTGATTTTACTGACATAAAAAAATTCCTGTGCAGGGTTTAATGGTTTGTATTATTGTTAGTTGTTTTATTCGGTGTGCTCACTGCAGGCTGAGGTGGCGCGAATATATTCGGCGGAGCCGGTGGTGGTGTGAAGTTATTAGCTGGCGTGGTGCTGCCCGCGCTGGGAATAGGTGCATTTGCCCAGGGATTAACATGTGCTTGCGCTTCCCAGGGATTTGGTTTTAACCAGGGATTGCCGTCATTCGTGTGGGGTTGGTTATTGGTTGGCATAGCACCGTTTTGTGTTGCAGTAGTAGGCGGAGAAAAAGCTCTAGCACTGTTTGAAACAGGGGGTTGCGGAAGCGGCGTGGGGGCAGCTTGACTAGGCATTGTGTTTGAAGGGCTACTTGATTCATTTGCTTTGAGTTGATCGAGTACTGTTTGCGAAGCATTTGCTTCCATACGTTTGATTTCATCCCTATAACGTTGTAAGGGATCCTGTTTGTTGTCCGCATAGGCAAACAAAGGCATCGCTAAAAGACTAAACACAGTGGATAACACTAGCATTTGTATTTTTATCATCATTCACCTTCTAATGCTTTTAAAACTAGACCAAGTCGATCCTGTGAAAAAACCCGTGCGAGCAATCGTAAACGCTCAAAGGCGATATTTCGACGTAAAAATAGACCGGCTTCGTCTTCTGGATTGTCACTGGTTTCTTCGGCATGAATCAATAACTTAGCCGCGGAGCCAGGGTGCGAGGTATCGAGTGCTTGTAATAAACGTAGGGTACGTGACATGCCTAAATGATTACCTAGGCGAATAAATAATGCTTGGCGTCCTAGTTTATCGAGATCAACTTTATCAAGTTCATCAATCTCTTGTCCTAATTGCGTAAGCGCTGCTTCTAGGGAAGGGTCGCCGTCTTTGGTCCATTGCTCAACGCTTTCCATAAAGCTTAGGACGCGATAGATCATCGGGTCTTGATACTGTTTCCAGTACAGGTGTGAGCCTTTGTGGCTTAAATCAGGCATAATTTTACTCTTGTTTTACTTTTATAGACCCGGTAAATAGCGTCTACGCTGTGATTATCCAACGGAATGGCACACAAATCAAACCTAAGTTGCTAACACAGTCGTTTTGCAGAGGTATTTAATTAAAATTAACTAGCTTATTAAACTATTTGCATGTTTTAGACAAGCATAATAGTATAAGCAAATAAGTTTTTGCCGAGTTTTACATAGCAGTCAGTTTGCCAAGTGTGATAATGGCGCTAAAAAATGGGCAACCCACTTAGTTTTATACTCACGGCACTTGAGTTTTCGATAATACAATCGAAAACTCAAGTGCGAAGAGAATACAAGAAATCTAATAAACTACGGAGTATTACGTGAGCTTTTTTGGCGGTATAAAAAAAATAATAAAGCCTTTAGTCGATGTTCCTAAATGGATTGGTTATCGCCAGCTTGCGAAAACCAATCGTGAATTCTTTTCTTTTGCGAAAAAGCTTTTTGTTCCTGAACAAGCAACCACCGAAGAGTCTTTTGAAGCCGCCTTACTTCGGCTTAAACTCACTGAAGCAGATTTAGTACAGCGACTAAAAGAATTTAGGCGTTTGATGTGGATATGGATAACCCTTCTTCTGATATGTGTCGCTTATAGTATTCATCTCTTATCTGAACATGCCCTACGTGGATTTTTTCCTTGTATAGGACTGAGTTTGGTTATTCTAACCCAAGTTTTTCGTTATCATTTTTGGGTTTTTCAGATTAAACACCGGCGATTAGGTTGTACTTTTCGCGACTGGTTCAACGCTTACTTTCTTAATAGAAAAAAAACATCATGAAAAAAATTCTAGTCAGTTTATTTATTGGTTTATTTCCTAGTTTGCTTTTGGCTGACAGTTTAGCGCCACCAGCCAGTGACTTATCGGTTTCTTATTTAGCGACTATTTTTGGTGTTGTGGATGGTGTATTGCATGGAACAGGCAGTCAAATTTTAGGAACGATGTTAGGTTCTTTTAACGCAGCCATATTAGTGATGGCTTCTGTTTTATTGACCTACGCCTTATTTATATCCATCTTAAATACGGCTCACCAAGGTGAATTTTTAGGACAAAAATGGTCTTCGATATGGGTACCTTTGCGGATGGTTTCTGGTGTTGGTTTATTATTGCCTAAAGCAACCGGTTATTCTTTTATCCAGATTCTAGTGATGTGGGTAGTGGTACAAGGTGTAGGTGCTGCTGATCAGGTATGGAATGTTGCTTTAGATTATATGAATCGTAATGGTACAGTCATAGAGCCTGTACAAGGACTCGCTTCAGGAGGATCGGGGGCAGGAAAGTCGGCTGATAATACCTTTTTAGTGACTAAATCGGGTGATATTCTCAAATCAGAAGTATGTATGTACACGCTTTATAATGGGTTAGTTCGTCAATATAAAGGTAAAGGAATAGAAGTACCTGATTTTGCTTCTTCTTTATCCGTGACAGGTAAAGGGCCTAATGGAAGTAACACAGGCAAACTTATAGATTACACCAAAGATAAGGGTGGGTTTATTACTTTTCCAGGGAAAATGGATGGAACTTTCGCCAAATATCAAGGTGCTTGTGGTTCAGTCAGCTGGGACTTCATTGGTAAAGCTGATAATGCTCAAGTGGCTAATCCGGCTAATTTAACCGCTAACGACAGCGCGAGTATTGGTGTTAGGCAGATGACTTTAGATATGAATTCAATGGCTAAAGGTATTGCTAATAAATTAGCGCCAGCGTATGACGATCAAGTTTCTAAGGTTACTTTGAAAAAAGACGATCCTCTTTTGGTCAGCAATTCTTTAGTTTATACCTCGGCGGATTATTTTGCGATTGTTAAGCCAGCGTTGAGAGCTTTGAAAGCAGGTGCAGATACAAACCTCAAAGACTTTATTAAAGATGCAAAAGATACGGGTTGGATATTAGCAGGAAGCTATTATTACCAAATGGCCAAGCTTAACGAAAGTTTACGTAAAATAAACGATTTATCGGTGATTAAGGATCAGATTACACCGACTTTTAGCCCTGACTACGATAGTAGTGTTTTCAAAGACATTAATAATCCAATCATTCTAGATAATCTAAAGAATAATCTGCCGACTAAAAACGGTGTTATCGATGATTATATTCAAAATGAAACCACGAAGGCTGGCAACACAAGTGGAGGTAATCAATTGTTTCCTTCAACGGGTGGTGATGTAAGCGGAACCAATGGTTTATTGCGTCAGTTCCTAGGAAGTACTTTTCAGTCGGTTGATGAATTTCAAAAGAAACTTCAAAAGGGTTTAGATAATAGTGGAGCGGATCCTATTTTAACCTTGTCCAGTATTGGCGATGATTTAGTTCATTTAGTAGAGAGCGTGTGGATAAGTTTCTTTGTTATTGTCACAGCGGTAGTGGTACTAGGTGGTGTAACTGGAGCGGCGGTTTCGTTTTTTGCACCCGCAGGTCCTATTATTGCTGTATTGGGTGCTTTGTTTGGTTTCATTGGTTTATTCATGCCGATATTTACCTTTTGGCTGATGATTAATTTAAGCTTGGGGGCGACCTTAGCTTATTACGTGCCCTTGATCCCTTTTATATTATTTACCTTTGGTGCGGTGACATGGTTTGTGATTGTTTTGGAATCAGTCATGGCGGCACCCCTGGTCGCATTAGGTATTACTCATCCAGAAGGACATGATTTCTTAGGTAAAGCGGAACAAGCGGTTATGTTATTGGCTAGCGTCTTTCTGAGGCCTATGCTAATGGTATTTGGATTTATTTTCGGGATTATTTTGTCTTACGTTTCTATTTCTTTGTTAAATCAAGGCTTTAGTATTGCCTTACGTTTTATGGGGGGCTTGGGACAAGATTGGCTTCATGGTGATATTTTAGGCCTTGTATCACAGACTACGTTGATGATTATTTATACTAGCGTGATTTTAGCGCTGGTTAATCGTAGTTTTGGCATGATTTATGAAGTGCCCAATAAAGTGATGCGTTGGATAGGTGCGCAAGCTGAAAATACACCGGAAGAAGGTATGTTGAATCAAATTCGCGGCAGTGTAGACAGTAATATGCGTGAAATAGGTCAGGCAGGTTCACAAGCCGTTCAATCGGGAA